>JANTFJ010000387.1 GCA_024763495.1 Desulfobulbaceae bacterium
TCAACTTTCTGACTTGAGATAAGTATTTGAAGTCATATAACATCACCAATAAAACTCGCTCGTCATTCCGGCATGTCTTTAGCCGGAGGTAAGCGAGCCTGCGAGACTCCGAATATTTGGTGCCCTGTGAGTAGTTACAAATTTTCAATATCCTCATTTTCCGTATTGACAGGAGTGATTTGAAAAGTGTGTGTTCCCGAAGTGTAAGCACCGATGCTTGCCTCTATGGTGTATTCAGCAGGTAGAGCGGGGATATTAAAGAAAGAGACCAGATCGAGTTGAAACTGTTCTCCTTCCCTGTAATCCGGCCCATATTCTCCGGCAGGGGGAGCCTGCGTTTTGTAAGTTTGTAAAATAAGCGGTAAACTTTTTGTGGTAAGATCGGGCACAACACGGATCAGGGTCAGTATCACGCAAGCTGCCAGATTCTGTTTGCAATGAGTCAGTAATTCCCCATCAGCACTATAGGCACCGGACAGAAAAACAGATTTTCCCGGTTCGATCTGGGTGGGCCAAACATGAACACTTATGCCAATATCCGGGTAATCAGGAGTTTCCGGTGTTTCTCCAAATGTAACAAGAAGATTTTGCTCTTCGGGTTGTCTGTCCACGGCGATTCCTTTTTGAGGCAAAAGAACCGTTGCAATAAAGAGGGCTGTTATAGTAATTACTGCCCGGATGACACGGTGCAACAGGTCTCTCTTTTTTATTTCCACAATGATTTCATGACACTGCGTGAAAAATCCTGGGTGCGAAGATGCTCGTTGCAGCCCTGGCCGCCGATAGAGTGAAATGTGGTCAGCCTGGTTGTGGATGATTGCCAGTACATGGCGCACTTCTCAGGTTTTTGGGTGCAGTGATGTGAATGTTTAGTATCATGCCAGGCATTATGCGCTCCGGCTTTTGTCGGGGGCATGTTTACCAGACCCAAGGCATGTCCTATTTCATGTACGGCATCACTTCGTTGTGTAGCATTCCTGTCTCCGGGAACTATTATGTCACGCAGCATACCGGTGCAAAGCAATATATGAGGACTTCCTCCCCCCCATCCAAGAGGCACAAATGATGATTCTGTACACTTGAGTTTCAGTTTTATATCTACCGGTGCTTTTGCTGTCGGCGCTGCGGGCCCCTTGGTAAAATCAATTTTTAATTTTTTAAACCCCGGCTGGTTGGGATTGGTATATGTTTTGAGATTGGCTGCAGGAATATCTTTCCAGGTCTTGCCACTTTTATATTTCGCTTCAATTTTCCAGGGCATGGAGCCACCATGCGGCCAGAGCAGGTAGGAATGCGGACTTTTCCATCGAGTGGATTTAAGCTTATCTTTTACTTCCTTATTTGTGGTGGCTTGACCACCGTAATCGCAGGTCATGAGATGACACTTAAATGGAATCAGATCGTCTCTGACAAAATGAGTCTTTCCGAGTTTATCTATGTCGGAAGTAGGAGTGTTTCCTTTATGAGGAATCTTGCCCCGGGGCCCCTTTTCGCTAAATTCAATTTTTGCCTTTTTGTAGCCACGTGTAATACTGCCTGTAACTGCCTTTGGTAACGTGTATCGGCTTTTTCCTGAACGATGATCCATTTCGCTGACCTGGAACCAAAACTTTCGCCATACCGTATAGGGGCCAGCCTTCTTGCCAGCCTTATAACTTTTGTCCTTGGTCGCATATATGGTGAATTTATCTCCACCATAAAGTGACATGTTGAATGGGACAGGGTCAGTCCAGCCGTCCTTATTAGTAGTTGTTGACTTTTTCTCTTCACCTGTAGAAAAATCCCTGCCTGTATTAAAACCGGCAGTTTGGTCTTTTAGTAATTTTTTATTATTAGTTTTTGCCGCTTTGGAGTACCAGTAAATATTTTTCCCGGCCAGGGAACGGGTTTTGTCACCGGAGACCCACTGCAGCCTGGCTTTCAGCCAGATTGTTCGACCAAATTCCGGATGCTTATTTGCTGCGTCAACCTTTTCATCGAGATTAATAAATTGTTTGCGAGCGCCAGGTTTATTGTTCTGTGTCCATTTGCCGTTATGCTTGTATACTTCAACTAATTCAACAAGATTTACAAATTGTTCCATTATTTTACATTTTGAAGTCGTCCCATCCTTATTCATTTTGCTGTCAGGCGTTGTGCTTGGTAAAGGAGCGGTTTTGTGATTAGACTTGACTGGAGCGGTTTTGCTATCGGACATATTATATATCCTTTTTGTAATTTATTAATGCTCTGTTTAAATAAGTCTCGGACTGTTTAAGCAAAAGATTATAGCTAGTATCAGCATCACTTTGCTTAAGACTGTTTTCAATCCAGGGAAATAACGGGTCAAAGGCACAGCAGTAGCCTAAAGCAAAGGATAAACCAAAGATCAGGCAGATGCCGCTTTCGTTGCCAAGATCGAAGTAAGCAGCAGTATTTTCGCTGTCTTCGAGCAATAAAAGCATTTGTTCTTCCCCAACGTAGTCATATTTTTCTGGATGGATGCCGCTTGCCAATTCCAGCATTGCTCCTTCAAAATCTTCACCCCACTCAGACGGCATATTGCCAAGTAATTCTCGAGTGGAAAGCATCGAACGGTGAAGTAACTCGGGAGTTGAAGTTTTACTCGTATAGTCAACCAGTTTGACGTGCAGGGCATCTGCTCGTTCAATTTCATTATTTATTCCCTGCTCTGCAAGTATTTCATATGCCCAGGGGTATTGAGGATCGGTGTCAAAATCCGACCCTAGAATAAACATGGTTTCAACATAAAAACGGCTGGAACCCCGCATAGTGAAATTATAATTATCAGCACGTTCCATACCGTAATTGATCACCCGGCGCAGCCCCTCTTCGCCTAATTTTTTAGTTCGTTCGTGAGCAATATGTTGAAAATGAGAAACAAGATGTTTTTCAAAAGAACCGCCTGTAGCTGTTCTTAATGTTTGCATCTGTTCTTTCCGTATAATCAGCACAATCACCTCTTAACGTTTACTCAACTTTCGGACTTATTATTTTACTTATAAATTCGACTTGTTATGGCAAAAAATTAATAGGCGATTCGTCATTCCGGCATGTTTTTAGCC
>JANTFJ010000388.1 GCA_024763495.1 Desulfobulbaceae bacterium
CAGACCTACGGTTGGGTGCCACCACCACATATGGAGAAGTTACCAAAAATCAAAACAAAAAATTGTTTAGACAATGGTCGTAAGCGCCTAAGCGTTTGTGCCTTATAGAGGTTAAAGAATATGCCGTTATTTGATTTTAAATGCCGTAAATGTAAACATGAGTTTGAAATCCTGGTCAGCGGCTCGGAAAAACCTGAATGTCCGGCCTGCGGTGCCGATGATCTCGAGAAATTAATGTCTTCCTACCAAAGTCGACCCCGAACAGGTAAAGGTTCGGCTGACAAATGCGGCGGCTGCGCTAAATCAAGTTGCGCCGGCTGTCATTGATTATGATGTTCCTATAAGGAAATTTTTTATGCAGAAAATTATAAAAATAGGTACCAGGGCAAGCCTGCTGGCCCTGGCCCAGAGTAACAATATTAAAAATCTGATCGAATCCAGGTATCCTGAAGTTACAGTAGAACTGGTCAAGATAGTGACCAAGGGTGATAAAATTCTTGATGTTCCTCTGGCTAAAGTGGGCGGCAAGGGACTCTTTGTTAAGGAGATTGAAGAGGCCATGCTCAGGGGCGAGATTGATCTCGCGGTTCACAGCATGAAGGATGTACCTGCCGAACTTCCGCCGGAACTTCATCTTGGCATTATCACCAGGAGAGAAGACCCCAGGGATGCCTTTATTTCCAATAAATATACTGCCCTGGCTGATTTGCCTGAAGGGGCTAAAGTCGGTACCAGCAGTCTGCGGCGCAGATCACAGCTGGCAGTTATCCGGCCTGACTTACTCATTGAAGACCTGCGCGGCAACCTCGATACCAGGCTGCGTAAACTTGATGACGGTGTTTATCATGCCATTATTCTGGCTGCGGCCGGATTAAACCGGCTGGGCTGGAGTGCGCGGGCCGCTTCCTTTTTTTCCCCGGCGGAAATGCTGCCGGCAGTGGGCCAGGGGGCGGTGGGCATTGAGTTGCGACGTGATGCCGAAGCGCTGCTGGCCGGATTGGAATTCCTGCAGGATAATGAGACCTCAGTTACGGTCAGGGCGGAACGGGCTTTTCTTGATCAACTGGAAGGAGGATGCCAGGTACCCATTGGCGCTTTTGCTCAGTTGAGCGAGGATAAAGTTACCTTGACCGGCTTGATTGCCGCAGTTGACGGTTCAAAAATGATAAGAGAATCACAAGTTGGTTCCATTGCGGATGTTGAAAAAATCGGGCGGGAGCTGGCGGATCAGCTTCTTGACCTGGGAGGCCGGGAAATACTGGCTGAGGTTTATTGATATATGGACATGAATAAAAGGGAGACATCGATAACAGGCAAGGTCAGCGGTAAAAGTAATCAGGGCAAGGTTTACCTGGTTGGGGCCGGGCCTGGAGATCCCGGCCTTATTACTATTCGCGGCCGGGAAATTCTGGAAAAAGCCGAAGTTATTATCTACGATTATCTGGCCGGCAAGAAATTGCTCAAGCATGTTCCACCTGATGCTGAATTTATTTACGCCGGAAAGAGAGGCGGGGTTAAACATACCCATACCCAGACGGAAATTAATGAAATGCTGGTTGAACGGGCAAAGAGCGGGAAAAGGGTTGTCCGGCTCAAGGGCGGTGATCCTTTTATCTTTGGCCGGGGCGGTGAAGAACTTGAAGAAGTGGTAAAGGCTGGTTTAAATTATGAGGCGGTGCCGGGCGTGACTTCAGCTTCGGCGGCCGCTACCTTTGCCGGAGTGCCCATTACCCACCGGAAATTTACCGCTTCCGTGGCTTTTATTACCGGCCATGAAGATCCAACCAAGCAGAAATCGAATATTGACTGGGAAAAAATTTCAACCGGAGTCGGCACCCTGGTTTTTTATATGGGGATAAAAAATCTGTCCTCGATTACGGCAAATTTGATCAAGAACGGTCGGGATCCGAAAACCCCGGTGGCTGTGGTGCGCTGGGCCTCCATGCCTCATCAGCGCTCAGTTGTCGGCACCTTGGATAATATTGCTGAAATTGTAAAAAAAGAGGGAATCAAACCGCCGGCCCTGACCATTGTCGGTGAGGTGGTAACCCTGCGTGATACCATCAACTGGTATGAAAAAAGGCCGCTGTTTGGTAAGCGTATCTTGATTACCAGGACAAGGGAGCAGGCCAGTGAACTTGTAGCCCGGCTTGAAGAATTGGGGGCGGAATGTCTTGAATATGCCACTATTGCCATTCAACCCCCTGATTCCTGGGAAATTTTTGATAAGGCCCTGGTGGATCTTGGCCATTATCAATGGATTTTATTTACCAGTATCCACGCCATTCACGCCTTTTTTGGCCGGCTTTATGAAAAAAATCTGGATGCCAGGGCCTTGAGCGGCTGTCGAATAGCCGCAGTAGGCACGGTAACAGCGGAATGCCTGGAGAAATACGGGATCAAGGCTGATCTCTTACCGGAAAAATTTACCGGCGAAGGACTTGCCGCAGCCCTGGAGAATGTTGGGATCAAGGGCACTGATATTCTCCTGCCCAGGGCCTTAAAGGCCAGGGAGGTTTTACCGGAACAACTGGAAGCAGCCGGAGCCGGGGTAACAGTTGCCCCGGTTTACCAGAATGTCATTCCAGAGGGCTATGACCGGAAATTACGGGCTGAACTGGTAGAAAATGGAATTGACATGGTGACCTTTACCAGCTCTTCAACAGTAAACAATTTTATCCACATGCTGGGTGTTGCCGATGATGAAGCGGCAAGGCTGCTGGCCGGGGTAAAAATCGCCGCTATTGGCCCCATTACCGGCAAAACTGTAGCTGAACATGGCCTGATTGTTGATGTTCAGCCCGAAACTTACACCATAGCCGCTATGGCGGACGCTATTCTGGACTATGACTGGTCGTAACAAATTTTGGTAAGCGGTAGAAATCGCAGAACAAACGGCTCTTTAAGCTTAGGCGCTTACGGCCATTGTCTAAACAATTTTTTGTTTTGATTTTTTGTAACTTCTTCATATGTGGTGGTGGCACCCAACCGTAGGTCTGCTAAAATTTGGACAATTTCTATCACGTCATTCCGGCATGTAGTTGGCCGGAGGTAAGCGAGGAA
>JANTFJ010000389.1 GCA_024763495.1 Desulfobulbaceae bacterium
CGCTTACCTCCGGCTAAAGACATGCCGGAATGACGAGCGAGTTTTATTGGTGATGTTATATGACTTCAAATACTTATCTCAAGTTAGAAAGTTGAGTCATACGTAAGCCGGACTGAGCGCGGAAATATGCGGTGCCCGGTGAGCAGTTACATCAAATTTTATATTATTCTTTCCGGAATTTATAACCATGGTGAGAAAACTGACTAAGTCGGTAAAAATCTGTAACGATAAGTTTATGCTTAATGTGTCTAAAGACAGGTTGACGGCAGTTGTTAAGCTTTATGGCGCTGAGTCATTTGTTGACGAGGATTTTGATAATATTTTGACTGAGGCCCAGCAACATGGCATTGTTTTTGGTTTCTTACCCAAGTTGTCCGCTCCGGTAAAGGGTATGGTTATTATTGCCAGGGGTAAGCCGGCGGTACCAGGGGAAGATGCCAGGATAAGAACCAGGGTCAGGCCGGCGGTGATTTGTTCAAGCACAACAAAGAAAGATAAGAAGGACAAGGTTGATTTTCGGGAACTTGGTAAAATTGTCAATGTCCCATCCGGCCAGTTGTTAATTGAAAAAATTCCATTTACTTCCGGTTCACCCGGCAAAGATGTTTTTGGCGAAGAAATTTCTGTTAAAGCCGGCAAAGATATTAAGATAAAATGCGGTAAGGGGGTTGACCTGTCAAGTGACGGCCTGCAGGTGACTTCCACGCTTGAGGGAAAGTTTGTCATGGAAGGTGGCCGTCCGGCAGTGCTGGAAGAGCATGTGGTTAACGGTAATGTCGATATGTCGGTCGGCAATATAGTTTTCTGCGGAAAGTCTCTAGTGGTTACCGGCGAGGTTATGCCCGGCTTTAAATTGAAATGCAAAGGTGATATTTCGATAAAGGGCGGAGTAAACAGTGCCGCTGTTATTAGCGGTGGCAAACTGGAAATACAGGGTGGGCTCATTGGTGAAACTTCGGATATCAAGGTAAAAGGTGATGCCAGGATTGATTTTATGGAAAACATCGGGAGTTTTGAAACCCGTGGAATTTTGACTGTAACTGATTTTATTGTCCAGGGAAATGTTAAAGCGGCCGGGGATATGATTGCCCTTGAAGGTAAGGCCGCAATTATCGGCGGCACTTATGTCCTGGGCGGTTCCATGCATGTCAGGGATCTGGGCTCTGATGCCGAAGTTGTCACCGAGATAACCGTAGGGCTAAATCCTGACCTTGAGGCAAGAAAGAAAAAACTGGAAGCGGAAAAAGAGATCTGGCCACCTAAAATGAATGAACTGCTGAAAAATATCGGTGTTCTTAATGACATGAAAAAAAACGAAGGGGCTGATTTTCCGGACGAAAAGAAGGAACTCCTGCAGAAACTTAATAAAATGATGCCCGAAGTCATGGAAAAGACCAATGAATTGACTGAGCAGGAAGCGCAGCTTGACGAAGATATGCTTAAGGCCGCAGGAGAAAGTATTTTTGTTTATGGCACTTTGTATCCCGGTGTTTATGTGAAAATAGGTAACGCGCAGCGGGTTATTACTGATGAAGAAAATTCCGTAGTAATTGAATTGCAGAAATCAACTAAGAAAATTCACGTCCGTTCCATGGCTGCTGATGAAAAGGAAGCAATAAATCTAGCTGGGGAGTAAGGCCTTCATTTCCCTGACCGCCTGATCCAGACCCACCATAATTGCCCGGGCCATAACCGCGTGGCCGATACTCAGTTCCTCAATTGTCCCCAGGGCAGCCACCCTGGCGCTATTCCGATAATTCAGCCCATGGCCGGCATTTACCCGTAAACCGCTCTCAAATGCTTCTTCCGCTGATTCAGCAATCAGGGTAAATTCACGATCAGCCTCCTCTTCGGAAAGGGCATCCGCATATCTGCCGGTGTGGATTTCAACAAAGGTGGCATTTATTTCTTTTGCTGCCTGAATCTGGCTGGAATCAGGATCAATAAAGAGGCTGACCGGGATTCCGGTTTCGGTCATCCGGATGATTACCTCGCTTAACTTCTTTTTTTGTCCCGCAACATCAAGACCGCCTTCAGTTGTTAATTCTTTTCTCTTTTCCGGTACCAGGGTAACCATGTCAGGTTTCAGGTCAAGGGCGATTTTGATTATTTCCTCATCAGCCCCCATTTCCAGATTAAGCTTGGTCTTAACGGTCTGGCGCAGGAGAATAATGTCCCGATCCTGCATGTGGCGGCGATCTTCACGCAGATGAGCGACAATTCCGGCAGCTCCGGCCAGTTCACAGATACCGGCGGCAAGTACTGGATCAGGTTCATCAATTCCCCGGGCCTGTCTTAAGGTGGCAACGTGGTCAACATTAATGGCTAGCTGAATCATTGATTTTCTCCTTGCAAGCTGGGCCAGCAGTTTTCTTTCTTTTTTTTCCATGTCCAGGGCTTCCTGGACGGAACGTTCGTGGTCGTAGCCCAGTAAATGAACCAGACCATGCACCAGCAGGGTTTGCAGTCGCTTGTGCATAGTAATATTCTTGAGTTGTGCCTCTTGCCTGGCAGTATCAAGCGAGATGACAATATCGCCCAGCAGATTATCATTACTATCATCGGATAAGGGAAATGACAAGACATTGGTTGGTTTATTTCTATTCCGGTATTGGCTGTTAAGTTCAGTCATCCGTTGATCGTCAATCAGGAGGATACTTAACTCTCTGTCTGTTCTTCGGCAGATTTTCAACAGGTTTTCGGCATCATTATGCAAAGCTGAAATGCTGATTGGTTTTGTGCTTTCGTTTTTTATAAAAACAGGCATGTTTTAATTACCAACACCTTTTTTTTCTTTTTGTGTAACTGCTCACAGGTCACCGAACGGAGTCGAAGTTTATGCCCTGTTTTTAAGGGTGCTTACCTCTTTCCGCCATCAGTCCGGTTTACGTATGACTATGGCGGCACCGGTCTGATGACGGAAATCTCCGGCACCCTGTAAACAGTTACTTCTTTTTTTGTAAGCGCTCCATGAACACCACCCTGCACCCGTTTAAACGCCGCGATATACCTGATGTATTATCGCGAGCGTTGAAACGGGCACATGGCG
>JANTFJ010000390.1 GCA_024763495.1 Desulfobulbaceae bacterium
GGTGCCCGGCCTGACAGGTGGTGGTGGATAGAACTTGGAAAACGAATGGGCTGGGGAGACATATTTGACAACAGCCTCAAGGACCCCAGGGTTCTCCAGGACAGGTGCGCCGCATCCGGGGGATACAGTGTTCAGAATTTTACCAGAAGCAGGCACAATTCCCTCAGGGCCCCGGTCACTGTAAAAAATGGCGCTGTCCATGAAAGGAGTACACTTTTTCTGGATGGAAAATTCAGGACCCGCTCAGGGAAAATCGAATTCTGGACAGAGTCACTGGAGGCAGAGTTCAGGGAGATGGGAATGCCGGTTTTTGCTGAATTTTACTCAGATCCCCTTATCTCACCACCGGACTGGAAGACGGTTTATCCTGAAAGACGCATGACAGCATCTCCGTTTCAGAACAGAAAAGTCCTCATGTATAAGGTGGATATAAAACCAGGTTCAATGGACACCAGCCGATATCCGCTCATCCTTACAACCGGCAAACCCTGTGAGGCCATATTCGGCCATACATCCCACTGGATAAGGACTCTCAGTGATTTTGCTCCGGAACAGGTCTGCTGGATACACCCTGTTGCTGCAAACAGATATAAAATCAGAAACGGCCACATGATCACAGTGGAAAGCCGCACGGGAAAGTGTGCTGCAAGGGCGGTTTTAACAAGGGACATACGCGAGGATACGGTTTTTATCCCCAGCACATTTGGACCGGAGTATCCCTTTGTAAAAGATCCCGTGGGTTCCGTAAACTTCGTAACGGGCATGGATAACCGTTGTCCGCTTTCAGGCCAGATTGCATTCAAGGGTGTCAGGGTATGCCTGCGCCCTCTTGCGACGCATTCCGGATAAAATCCCTGAACGCTTCGTTTACTGGCGAAAGAGTCCTGTTGCGCCTTGTTACAATGTAAAATTTTCTTTTTATCTCCATGCCTTTTACAGGTATGGCATAAAGAAGCCCGCATTCCAGATAATCCTGGACCGCTCTTTTTGAAATCAGGGCGCACCCGATCCCTGCCTTTACCCCCTGCCTTACTGCTTCGGTGCTCTCCATTTCAATTGCAATGTTTAATTGATCCATGGAGATACCGTGGCCGGCAACTGCAAAAGGGCAAAAAAAGGGACAGGCAAATAATGCTTGACACTCTATCGCCTCACCCACCTGTTTTCACAAAGAAATTGCGGCAGCGGAATCACTTTTATTTTTATTTCCTGGTCTATAATCTCCTCATTCTCATCAAAGGAAATAATGATTCCTTTGCCGAGATCAAGTTTTTTACAGGCGCCTACCAGCCCTTTGATTTCCCGTTTCCTGGTGAGCCCATCACGTAAATCCAGGCAGACCTGAATTGCATTTGGATCGGACCCGTCTGCCGCCATGGTTACAAAGTCACACTCGAAACCATTTTTGATAAAAAAAATCTGTTCCGACCTCCTTTGCAGTTCCCAGTATACGATTTGCTCAACAGCCTTGCCTTTGTCTGCGGTGAAGCGATAAATCAAGGCATTGAGCAGACCGGTATCTATAACAAACACTTTTCGCTCGCCAAATTCTCGGATCGGAAGTTTAAAAGAAAATTTTGTCAGGGTTCTGACCATAAAGATTGATTCCGCATAATCAAAAAATGCATACAGGCTGTTTTTGCCGATCTTGATATCAGCTGACTTCAAATCATTAAAAATCCTATTGACGGATACCTCTTTAGTCGCGCTTCCCATGAGCCGCTTAAGAAAATATTTCAAGGCAACAATGTTTTTTATCGCATAATGATCGATCAGGTCACGAAACAGCATTACCTGGTAATATTCCTGTAAAATCTTAAATTTGATTTCCTTATCACGGATGGTAACGAGTTCAGGGAAACCGCCATATTCTATGAACTCGTCAAGGGCATTGTATATCTGCGCCTGGAGTTCCGGGATATATCGATCATACGTTATGTTTTTAAACGTAAGATATTCCCTGAAACTCAGTGGAAGGATTTCATAACTGATACTCCTGCCACGAAGGGACGTGGCGATCTCAATGCTGAGCATTTTCGCATTGGAACCGGTAAGAAAAATGCGTCGAGACAGCGTATCATAGACCCTGCGAATGAACTTTTCCCAACCGGTGACATTTTGGATTTCATCGAAGAAAAACGTACATTGTGAAAGATCCTGATCGGGATACAGTTCCCTGTACGCCTGAATAATAAGATCAAGATCCTGAACGGCCAGGTCAAGACGCTCATCTTCCAGATTAAGGAAGATGATACTTTTTTTATGATGCGTCTTCAGCACCTCGGTGGCTATCTGGTACAATCGGAATGTTTTTCCGCTGCGCCTGGGACCAATAACAGTAATAATTTTATCGAGGTCAGTAGGAATCAGGCCTGCCCTGGGAATAAAATCCGGCAGTGGCCTGTAATGGAACTCGCGAATGAGCGATTTTATCACATCTTTCTTTTTCATGAAGAAAGTTTATCATCTTTTTTTCTTTACGTAAAGACGGAAATTCAGGCTTTCAGAGTTTAAGGGGACAGGCAAATAATGCTTACTTTGCAGGATCCCTCCAAAAACATGGTGTGAATGCATCAAAAAGGTATGGGAAAATCTCGGTGAGCCTCCCAAAGGACCACAACCATTCCAGGATGTCATTCAAGAATCTGTTGACTACGTCTGGTCTGGTTATGAAAAACCATTCAGCACTGTTAATTGAAGCGCAAAAGTTTCAATAACCGGCAATGGGAAATCCGCGCTCTTTTTCCCGTCAATTTCGGGTAATCATGCCTGTTTTTCTGCACGGAAAGATTGAGCGGGTCGTTTTTATCAGGAGAGACGATATACACGCGGGACTGAATTAAACCAGTCCATTTAAGCCTTTCCTGCTGACTTCATATCTTCACGGCAACCGATGTGGACTGCCTTTTGTAACCCGTTCATTTTCTTCAATGATCAGGCTGTGGGGAGTAAATATTCGGCTTGCATATTGTAAATATTCGTATAGCTTTCAAATATTATATTTTCAGACAGGATTGACAGGATTTTCAGGATTTCCTTTCACAA
>JANTFJ010000391.1 GCA_024763495.1 Desulfobulbaceae bacterium
CGAGCGTTGAAACGGGCACATGGCGGCATCCCTGAAACGCTTACAGGCCGTGCCTTCTCAAAAGTCAAGGTGTGGTTTATTGATCGCTATCCTTATCGGGTAAGCGCTCCATGAACACCACCCTGCACGCGCGGGCGTCGTCCCTGAATCCCTTACCGTTATGGGGTTGTCGCCGCCTGGGTGTACTTTATTGAGCGCTGTCCTGCCTTCTTATCGCGATTATTCCGTGAGCAGGGTAACCGGCCTGCCTGGCGGCAGCTTCTTTTGTTTTACAGAGATGGGCCAGGATGCTGCCCAGGCTGCTGGAACAGCAATAGAATTCAAGATTTGACGTTCCCTGGATTAATCTCTGTTCGTTCAGGTGCGTCTCCCATTCAGAAGCGGCTTGCTCAAGTTGCCGGCAGATTACATCATTACAGCCTTTATCCGCCATCTCCCGGAGTAGCGTGCCAAGGTCAGTTATGGTTGAGGCCGCCTGGCTGTGGAAGGTTTTCCGGTTCCAGGCAAATTTCGTTAAATCAACCTCGGGCAGAGGCAGGCGGCATATTTTTTCGGGTGTCTGCTTCGATTTTGTTTCGTCAACATCGAGGAGGATTGCCCCGGCCTCTTCATTGGCGGTATTCAATATCCAGGTCGGCTGGTTATCAACCAGAAAGAGTCGGCCCCAGGCCTTGAGTAAGGGTTCAATTTTGATTGGGGCCGGCATTATACCGCTGGGAGGCATATGTGTTTCAGTAATGTCCCCGGCACCCTTTAATTGTTGAAAAAGCCGGCTTTCTTTTTCGGCAATTGAGCTCAAAACATCTCCAATTTCCTTATCTTCTTTTTTCCGAATTTCCGCAAGCTTGAGCAGAAGCCTGGCCTGCCAGAGAATTTTTTCCTCATCAGTTTTCCGGTTTTGTCGTTTCGGCACCGGGTTGCCCTGCATGTTCATGATTAGTTCCAGGGTGGTTTCAGTGTCTCTGTTTTCCATATATTCAAGAGTCATGGAAGACAGCTGGCCGTTATAAAATTCTTTTTCATGGCCTTTTAATTCCTGGAGCAACATGGCAAATCGTTCCCTGTCCTCTCCCAGGGGAGCTGGACTGTAACCCCTGCAGAGCTGGTCTTCTTCGGGATGGGTCTGCTCCTGAGCCGGATCTTGTTCTTCGGGCAGATAAAACATAATCTGTTCAAAGAAGAATAATTCCTGGTTCATTGATTCAACAGAGGCCACTGTGTCGGGAAAGAGTAAGGTCGTCAGTTTATTCATGGTTTTATTTTTTAACAAAATAGGTTTAGATGTAGAGGGTTTTGAGGTAAGCGCTCCATGAACACCACCCTGCACGCGCATGGCGGTGTCCCTGAATCCTTTACAGTTATGGGGTTGTCGCCGTTCGGGTGTACCCTGTTGAGCGCTATAATTTTGTGAGCGCTATAATTTTGAGTGAGTTCTACGGAAGTTCTATCATCAGGGGGATAACAGGCAATGGCCGCCAAAGGCAAAGAAATATTATATCTAATATTACTCAGTGTAATTTATCTGTTCTGTATATTGCGATATTTTCCGGATCAGCCCATGAACTCCCTGCGGGCAACAGGAGTTCACCTGCTTAATGTCTCCCCTTATGTTATCGGCCTCACTATTGTTATTACTTCCATGCTTAATAAAATCAGCGGAGAACGATTGGCATGGGATCGCGTGATCAGAATTTATCTGACCCTGGGCCTGATAGTCGAATTTTTTTACGGTTTATACAATTATCTTGATATGGCCCAGAAAAATTCCTCTCTCTGAGCGAGGATAGTGCTTAATATAGTATACCCGGACGGCGACAACCCCATAGATTCAGAGACACCGCCATGTGCGCGCTCCATACCCTGCGATAACATATAAGTATATCGCAGGGTTGAAGCACGTGCAGGATGGTATTAATAAAGCGCTTACAGAGTTAGTAGACCTTAACCTCGTATTTTTCTTTCAATTTGCTGACCAGGTCATTTAACGCGGTTCGATTTTTATCACTCAGCATGGTTGTTTCGATCTGTTTGCTCACTTCCTCGAAGGGAACCTTGCCGGGCGCTTTCTTATCAGTTACCTTAATCAGGTGATAACCAAAAGCTGTCCGCACCGGACTGCTGACTTCATTAATTTTTGTGGCAAAAGCCGCGTCTTCAAATTCTTTTACCATCTGTCCCCGGCCGAAAAAACCAAGATCGCCGCCATTAATTTTTGACCCTGGATCTTCAGAGTAATCCTTGGCAAGATCAGCAAATGATGCGCCATCTTTTAGTTTTTTGGCCAGCATCTCAATAGTTTTCTTTGCCTTGTCATCCACTTCGGGGGCAGCATTTTGTTCAACTCTAATCAGGATGTGCCGGGCCTTGATCTGTTCTCCCTGTTCAAATTCTATGGGATGATTATCATAGTAGGCTTTCAGTTCAGCTGGCGGAATTGATGTTGCTCTGCTGATTCGTTTGTCAATAAGGGCATCAACCAGAACCCGACTGCGTAAATCATCCAGTTTGAGGCGGATATCTTTTTCTTTGTCCAGTCCCATTGCTTCAGCCTCTTTGACCAGAACGGTAATGTCAACCCAGCGGTTAATCAGTTCTTTTTTGATTTCAGGATTATCGGCGAGCATGGTCTGCAGTTGGGGCGGCAGGCTTTTGGCCATTGCCGCAAGCTGACTGCTGGTAAATGTTTTGCCCCCGACCTCGGCCAGAACTTTATCAGATTTTGCCTCATCAGCGCCCAGGCATAAGTTTGCCGGCAGGCAGCAGATAAAAAGATACAGGATGATAATTGTCATTTTCTTCATGAATGTTTACCCTTTTTGTTATGTTTAATAAAAAATGTTACGGAGCAGTAAGTGGCTGATTTAAAATTATTTCTGATTCACCTAGCCCAGATAAACTGGAAGAGAAATTAAGGTTCTGGACTCTGTTTAGTACTCGCTTGACGGGTATAAGTCCCTTAACAGTAGATGCAGATAGCGAACATAGTGAGACCTTCGAGTTATTTATTTTAAAGAAAGTTTTCAATTTCTTGCCACTCTTTTCAGT
>JANTFJ010000392.1 GCA_024763495.1 Desulfobulbaceae bacterium
CAGGTGGTTCATCTGCAAATGTAAGGCACTAGGAGGTTGTCCGGGAATAGACATTTTTTCTCAAATCAGGTAAGCGCCAGACTCCGAGGCATTTTGAAAAAATAAGCACAGCCATCTAGTTGATATTGCGAGCATTATTTTTTCAAAATAACACAGAGTTGGGGAGAAAGGGCATTCTCGGACAGCCTCCTGGTAAACGCTTAGAGACTTAAATATTGCAAAGATTTACTCCCTGGTGAACGGTTAACTGCAAATAATAATTTTATATGTGAGATAGTGTCGGGACGTGGCGCAGTCTGGTAGCGCACCTGAATGGGGTTCAGGGGGCCGGTGGTTCGAATCCACTCGTCCCGACCAGTAATTTGAAGGACTTAGGGGAGGCCCTAAGTCCTTTTTTTGTTAAAACTTCCGTTGGCCAGTCTGCAGCCCTTGAGGCGCGATATACTGACAGCGTTCAATAAAGTACACCCAGGCGGCGACATCCCAATAACCGTAAGGGATTCAGGGACACCGGACACTGCTATGTATGTGTTCATGGAGTGCTTACAGACTGGAGTTATAAGTAAACAAGTAGTCCCCGAAGAACGGTTATCGATTTACTATATGGTATTTATCGCTGCTGTGCCTCAGTCATAAATAAGAACGGTATAACGTTCCAGGACAGCTATCGTGTCATTATCCAGTTCACTTGCCACTTCATGAATTTGATACTCTGTTCCACATTTTCGGCAGCGCATCCGCAGCCGGCGACAACTGCGGGCAACTTCCAGTTTTCCTTTACATTGTTTACATTGCATTACATGTTTTCCTGGGGCGCCAGCAGTTCTTCCCGGCTGAAAAGAGTTTCCAGTTTATAACCTTTTTCGGCAAGAGCCTCGGCCCCGCCTTCCTGGCGGTCAACAACCGTGATAATCTGTACTACCTTAAAGCCCTGCGACTCTACTCGTTCAATTACCTTAAACAGGGTTCCGCCGGTAGTCACCACGTCTTCAAGCAGGGTCACGTTGCAGCCGGGTTTCATGTTCTTCTGGCCTTCTATATAGGCTTCGGTGCCATGTTGTTTGGACTCTTTTCTGACGATAAAGGCCGGAATCGGTTCTTTTTCAAGAAAACTTATCAATGATGCTGCCGTGACCAGGGGGTCGGCACCGAGGGTCATACCGCCTACGCCGCCGATTTCAGCAGGATATTTTTTTATCAGCGAAAAGATCAGTTTACCGCAGAGATAAGCCCCCTCAGCATCCAGGGTTGTCTGCTTGCCGTCAATATAAAAATCCGATTCCCTGCCTGACGAAAGTTTAAATTTTCCTTCGCGATATGATTTTTTCAGGATAATCTCTTTTAATCTCTGTTTTTCATTCATGTCATTTGTCCCTGTCACAAGTCAAACCAGACCACAGAAGCCCAAGGTCGCAAACGGCTGTTCTGTGCTCCAGGTATTCCCCCGCATTTGCGAAGTTATTTTTGAGTGTAACTGCTCACGGGGCACCGCATATTTCCGCGATCAATCCGGCTTACGTATGACTAATACGCTGCGCCGACCTGATCACGAAAATCTACGGCACCCTGTAAGCAGTTTCAATTGCAGGGGTTAGCGAAGTTAGGACGCTTACCCCATGAGTAGTTATTTTTGAGTAAGCCTTTAAACATTAAACCTGAATAATATGCAGTCGCCGTCCTTGACCACATATTCCCTGCCTTCCAAGCGTAAAAGACCTTTTTCTTTTGCTCCTGCTTCGCCGTCGCAGGCAATATAATCATCATAAGCGATTACTTCAGCCTTGATAAATCCTCGTTCAAAGTCAGTATGAATTACCCCGGCCGCGCCAGGAGCGAGCGTGCCTTTTTTTATTGTCCAGGCCTTGGTTTCCTTTTCCCCTACAGTGAAAAAGTTGATCAGGCCGAGCAATTTGTAACCGGCACCAATAAGGCGGTTAAGCCCGGATTCCTTCATGCCCATATCAGTTAAAAAATCCATTTGCTCTTCAGGGGAAAGATTGCTCAGTTCCTCCTCAATAGCTCCGGAAATTACTACTACAGGCGAGTTTTCTTCCCGGGCAGCGGTTTTGAGTTTTTCGACCCATTGATTCCCGTCAGCAATATCCTCTTCCCTGACATTAGCCACATAAAGCACGGGTTTGGCACTGAGCAGGCACAGTTCCTTAAGAAGTTTGCTGCCCATATCATCCGGTTTCAGCAGGCGGGCCGGTTTTCCATTATTTAATAATTCTTCCAGTTCTTCCAGTATAGTTACTTGGGCCTTGAACAGTTTATCCCCAGATTTTGCCTGTGATTTAGTCTTTTTCAGCCGCCTGCTGACGGTGTCAAGGTCGGCCAGAATCAGTTCAGTGTTAATTGTTTCCCGATCCCGCAGGGGATCTATCTCACCGTCAACATGGACTATATTGGAATCTTCAAAACAGCGGACAACATGGGCGATAGCATCGACCTGGCGAATATGACCAAGAAACTGGTTGCCCAGGCCCTCTCCTTTGCTGGCTCCACTGACCAACCCGGCAATATCTAGAAATTCCATTTGGGCATTTACCTTTTTTTGGGTATTCACCATATCCGCAAGAATGTCAAGCCGGGGATCGGGAACAGGAACCATGCCCACATTAGGTTCAATGGTACAGAAAGGATAGTTAGCCGATTCTATTCCGGCTGATGTCATGGCATTAAAAATAGTTGATTTGCCTACATTGGGCAGACCGACAATGCCGCAGCGAAAACCCACGATAATGCTCCTTTAAATTTTTTGTCTGTTTTTTGGTAACTGCTCACAGGGCACCGCATATTTCCGCCATCAGCCCGGTTTACGTATGACTAATACGCGGCACCGGTCTGATGACGAAAATCTGCGGCACCCTGTAACCAGTTACAGTTCTATGTTTTTCACGGTTATGATTTTTAAGGTGTGAATAGTTACGTAAAAACGTAACTATTCAGGTAGGGGCGAAAAACTGCCCAAACCACCGACCTGTAACTGTTCAGAGGTAAGTGAACGTAGTGAGACTCCGTGTGCTTTAGCTGT
>JANTFJ010000393.1 GCA_024763495.1 Desulfobulbaceae bacterium
CCGGCTAAAAACATGCCGGAATGACGAATCGCCTATTAATTTTTTGCCATAACAAGTCGAATTTATTAGTAAAATAATAAGTCCGAAAGTTGAGTAATTAAAAAATATTGTAACTGTTCAGCTGACAGGAAAAATCCCGCCCCGCAAATTTTCTCCTACCTCAAGAATCGCGTAGGTGCCGGGGGCGCCATAACGGCCTGTGCCGATAAAGCTGCCGGGATTAATAAACAATACCGGGCCGACCTGTTCCCAGCAGGGCGTATGGGTATGGCCGGAGACAATACAGTCAACTTCTTCATTAAACTCGTGCAGCAGACAGTTAAATAAATCGTAATGACAGCCCATACCATGCAGCAGCCCAATCTTAAAAGAACCGACCTGGATAATTTTACTGGCAGGAAGCTGAAGACGGGAAGAGTTATGACACATATTGCCATGCACGGCATGAACTTCTTTGTCCTTAAAGACATCAAGAACTGAAATATCCGTCAAATCACCGGCATGGAAAATTATTTTCACCCCGGCAAAGCTTGCGGCTGCCCGTTTACAAAATTTTTTGTCGGGGCGGATAAGATGGGTATCTGATAAAATGCCTATTTTTACGGTCATCCTGAATATTCCATGTACTTAGGGCCCGGTAAAAAATAACTTACCATTTTCGCATCCTAACTGTATCACATCTTCAGCCGCTCTTCATGTCACAAAATCCTCAACGTAGCCCAGCTATGCCTGCGGTTTTGTTCAATCAGATCGACTGAATCTGCAACACATTTAGGCGCGAAGAACACCAAGTTATTTTTTACCGAGCCCTTAAAGGACATCGGCCAGTCTTTTCTTTGCCTCGTCCAGAGTAATTCCGGCCAGCAAAATTCGTTTTTTACGGCTCTGCCTGCCGTTTTTAATAGTTATCGCTGATTTAGAAATTTTAAAAAAAGAGGCCAGGAAGGCAATAACCGCCTTATTGGCCTTACCGTCAGTCGGTGCCGCGGTAACTGCCAGCTTGACCGCCTCACCATGCAAGCCCATGAACCTGTTTTTTGACGCTCTTGGTTGGACATTAAGAGCCAGGCTCACCCCGCCATTGTGCGCTCGAAGCAAATTAATCATTTAACTCTTTTTTTCTTCATCGTCCAGGACAACAGCCGGTTCATTCTTCTCTTCCAGAGGATCTTCAAGACGAAAAAGCATGTCACCATCCATATCCGGTATAGTAGCAGGTTCTTCCTTATTCTCTTTTAACCGGGCTGAAATAGAATCATAAAGATTGGCATGTTCTTCTCTGTACGGTTCGGCACTTTCTTCTTCCTGCTCATTATTTTCCTGCTCATTACTGGTAAGAGAATCATCAATATCAGGCAAATCTATTTTCTGGTAAAGATCTTCTATCTCAGCATCTTCCGCTTCGTCCTGAACAGGGTCAATCCCCGGGGCTTCTTCATGGGTAATTTCGCCAGGATCATCATCTACCACAGATTCTTCAACTTCATTTGCGTCATTTACATCAGCCAGAACCGGCGGATTCAGGGTGTCACCATTATCAAGCCGCTCAATATGGGCCTGGAGGAACTTGCGCAAATCCGCGATAATTTCGGCCTTTACCCCCTTTAGACGGTCTGTTTCATCTTCGAGATCCTTACACTCCTTTTCGGCCTTCGCCCGCATCAGGTCGATTTCCTCCCGGGCTGCTTCCAGCATTTCTTCAGATTCCCGCCGGCCTTTTTCCTGAATTTCCTCGGCAATTTTCTGGGCGGACAGAAAGGCTTTCTGAAAACTGTTCTGTTCCTCTTTAAGCTGGGTCATTTCAACTTCCAGCTCAGCTACCCGTTCCTTGTATTTTTTCTTTTCAACCTGCAAAAGAAGGTACTGTTCAGCTACCTTTTCCAAAAACTCGTCCACTTCTTCAGCGTCAAAACCGCGGAAACGGACATTAAACTCTTTATTCTGAATATACTCCGGACTGAAAGTCATAGTTGTCTCCATAGCAGAATCAGCCCAGACTAACAGCCAGGCTGTGCAGGGTAGGAACCAGAAAGCTGCGTAAAAACAGGATGGCCAAAATAAGGATTATCGGCGAAAAATCAATACCGCCGCCCACACTGAAAGGAATCATCCGCCTGATTTTATACAAAAACGGGTCAGTTACTTCCCGCAGGAAGCGAACAATTGGATTATAAGGGTCAGGGTTCACCCAGGAAATTATAGCCCTGGCAACCACAATCCAGGTAAAGGCAGCCAGGACAAAATCAACCAGGGTTGCCAGGGCGTTAATAAAATTTGCCAACACAAACATCTTGTTCTCCTCCGGGACAGGGGCTAACCCGGCATGGCTGGATCAAATTTTCTCCAGCCCCCCAGGTACATGAAAATGCGAATTATGTTTCCCGTTACTTCCGGGCTGATTTGACGGTAAAGGTATATCGTAAACACCCCTTACAGTTATCGGGGTTGTTGCCGCCCGGGTGTACTTTATCGAACGCTATCGTATATACCAGTAACAGGGTAAAATTTCAAAATTTTTGTAATAGTTAACAGTTAAAGGAAATTTGCTGCCCTCACTGATTAATAGACCGCCTCGGACATCCTGCTGATTAAAAATTTTCAACCTTTGATGAACAGTTCCTTTCAATTTAGGCTTTTTAGGCTGAGACGACAACAAATTTTTCATAATTTGTTAAGGAATTCAAGGTCAGACCGTGAAAAAAAATTGTCAAATATTATCTAACCCACTAAAGTGAAAGTAGGCACATATTTTTTGTAACTATTCGGCTGCACTTCATCCGGAATCGGAGTTTATGCCCAGTTCAGAGTTGGGCAGGTAAGCGAGGAACGAGACTCCGCAGAAAAGGCATTCTCGGACAGCCTCCTAGAGTCAAATGATTAAGCCCTTACCCCATGAGTGATAGCGATCAATAAACCACACCTTGACTTTTGAGAAGACACGGCCTGTAAGCGTTTCAGGGATGCCGCCATGTGCCCGTTTCAACGCTCGCGATAATACATCAGGTATATCGCGGCGTTTAAACGGGTGCAGGGT
>JANTFJ010000394.1 GCA_024763495.1 Desulfobulbaceae bacterium
AGTCCGGCTTACGTATGACTAATACGCTGCGCCGACCTGATCGCGAAAATCTACGGCACCCTGTAACCAGTTACAATTACAGGGGTTAGCGAAGTTAGGACGCTTACCCCATGAGTAGTTACATTTTAATTATCTCAACTTTCTGACTTATTTTTTTACTAATAAATTCGACTTGTTATGGCAAAAAATTAATAGGCGATTCGTCATTCCGGCATGTTTTTAGCCGGAATCCAGGGATAATGGACGAACTTTCTGGATTCCGGCTAAAAACATGCCGGAATGACAGACGAATTTATTCAATTATATCAACTCCGAAAGTTGAGTTTTAATTATACTGTAACTATTCAGATGCGCCTCATCTACGCTCGATCATGCTATGTCTTACATAGCACGTAGCGTTCACCAGCACCTCACGGAGTCGGTAAATGTTCGGCTAGCACCCCACCTTCGCCCGATTAAGCGTGATTCACATAATGCGGCACAGGTTAAATGAACGAATCTAAGGCACTGGAGAACGCTTACAGACTGGAGTTATAAGTAAACAAGCAGCCCGCCGGTGAACGGTTAAAAAAAAAACAAGGGGAGAGACAAAAA
Organism: Desulfobulbaceae bacterium; assembly: GCA_024763495.1. GTDB lineage: Bacteria > Desulfobacterota > Desulfobulbia > Desulfobulbales > SURF-16 > JANTFJ01. Next base: position 595 of record JANTFJ010000394.1, read on the forward strand.
TGAACAAAAAATTAATCAAAATAATTCAGCCATTATTAACGGTAAGCATTGTGCTTTGCTTGGTTTCTGTCTCCTGGGCCGGCGGCGGCAAGGCATATCCTCTGGGCGCTGAAGATTTTTTAAGTGGTATCGCCCCGCCTCCCGGTTATTACTTTATTAATTATGCCTACTATTATAATGCTGAGGATATGGCTGATAACTCCGGAGATGATATCCCTGTCTTTGACAAGGCCACAGTCGGCGCTGATGTCCTGCGATTTATCTGGATCAGCGATAAAAAGATTGCCGGCGGTTCTTATGGTCAGCATCTTTTTATTCCTTACCTTGATGTTGACGTAGATTTCAAAGCACCGGTCGGCTCAAAAGGTAAAAAACATTATTCCGATGAAGGGCTGCCCTATATTATCTATTCTCCTTTTATTCTTGCCTGGCATTTGATAGAAGGCAAACTCCATTTTGTCACCTCCCTGTGCGACATTTATGTTCCTACCGGTAATGATGATAAAGGGAACCTGGCCAATGTCAGCCGCAACTTCTGGGGCTTTGAGCCTGTACTGGCCGTAACCTGGCTGCCCACTGATAAAATTGCCATGTCCCTGAAAATGATGTATGACTTTTACTCCAGCCAGGATGACTATGCTACCCCTTTCGGTGATGTTGATCGTGATCCGGGCCAGGAATTTCATTGTGATTACAGTATCTCCTATGCCCTTACTCCGGCCTGGCGGCTTGGTATAAACGGTTATTATCATCAACAGACTACCAGGGATGATTACAATATGGATAAATATATCGGTTCTCCGGTCGAAGGACTGTTAAGAGACGAAGAAGACGCCAAGAGTCGGGTTATCGCCATTGGCCCTGGTGTCTGGTATAATTATAAGAATATGTTTTTCAGCCTGAAGAGTCAGTATGAGAGTGGTGCCAAGTCTATGACTGAAGGCTACAATGTCTGGTTTAAATTTACCTACGCGTTTTAAGATGATTTACAGCTTATAAAAGGAGATATTTAATGGAAGTTGCTAAACCGGGTGATCTGGTAATAGTTCGCTATGACGGGTTACTGCCCAGTGGTGAAATTTTTGAGACTTCGCAGGAAACCGGTCCCCTTGAATTTCAGATAGGCGACAACACCGTGTTGAGTGGTTTTAATGATGGTGTTGTCGGCATGCGGGTTGGAGAATCCAGGGAAATAATCCTGAAGCCGGAAGAGGCTTATGGCCCGAAAAATCCGGATCTTGTCGAAATATTTGCCCGTTCCGCTTTTGCTCCGGAAATGGAGATAAAGGTTGGTATGATTATTGGTATGTCCATGGAAAAAGAGGGCAAGGACTATAAAGTTCCGGCCCAGGTTATGGAAATAGACGATGATGGGGTAAAGCTTGACTTTAATCATCCCCTCTCGGGTAAGGAAATTACTTATAAAATCACCTTGGACAAACTTACTCCCGGGGACGCAGAGGACAATTCCTCCCAGTCCCTTAACCCCTCTTCTCCTTCCGGTTCTACCGGTTGCGGCTCTTCCTGACAGGAATCAGTGTTTCATAACAAGGCGGCATTGGCCATAGCCGGTTCCGACCCTTCGGGCGGAGCCGGTATCCAGGCAGATATAAAAACATTCACTACTCTTGGAGTTTATGCTGGTGCCGTCATTACCTGTCTTACTGCTCAAAACAGCAGAGGCGTAGCAGAATGGCAGCCTCTTAATCCCGATTTTTTCAAAAAACAACTTAATCTTGTTATAAATGATCTGCCGATCAGCCATATTAAAATCGGCATGGTGGGCAGCAGCGAATTAAGTTTCATTATTACTGAAGAGCTGGCCGGTTTTCGGGGAGAGATAGTTTACGACCCGGTAATTACGGCTTCTGACGGTCACAGCTTATGTGAACCAGGCGGGATAGAAGCAGTTAAACAGGTCTGCGGAACAGCCACGGTTTTAACTCCCAACCTCGATGAACTTCAAGCGCTTTCCGGCATGCGGATCGACAGTCACCAGAAACTTTTATCAGCAGTGTATCAACTCTTTAATCAGTTTCCCCGGCTCCGCCTGATTCTGGCCAAAGGCGGACATATCAATCAAAAATGCTCTACAGTGAGAGACTATCTTTTTAAACGTCGGGAAACTGACCCCTTAATCGCGGAACACCCAAGGATTAAAACAGGAAACAGTCATGGTACGGGCTGTACTCTGGCCTCGGCTTTCACGGCTTTTCATCTGCTAGGCAATAATGACGAGCTTTCATTTTGTCAGGCTGGTGATTATGTCCGACTATTGCTTGAGAGGAGTAAAGCATGCAAACTCGGCAAAGGAACTGGGCCTCTGGTTCACGTAACTTATGTAAGCGCTCCATGAACACCACCCTGCACCCGTTTAAACGCCGCGATATACCTGATGTATTATCGCGAGCGTTGAAACGGGCACATGGCGGCA
>JANTFJ010000395.1 GCA_024763495.1 Desulfobulbaceae bacterium
TATAAATTGTCCAAATTTTAGCAGACCTACGGTTGGGTGCCACCACATATGGAGAAGTTACCAAAAATCAAAACAAAAAATTGTTTAGACAATGGCCGTAAGCGCCTAATGATTGCAAATCTCAGTACTTGTAACTGGTTACCTTTTTTCTTATAGCAAGTCCTTCACATCTTCTTTCAGCCTATAGCTTTTTTATTAAAATTTCAACAAATGTCGACAACTGGTTAATAGATAAAGCGTAGTTTATGGCTTTGTCGCTTTACTCCTGAAAAGCCGTCAAAAAAATAAATATATCAGAATGTTGGTAACTATTCAGGTAGGGGCGGGAAATTACTGCAACCACTGCCTTGTAACTGTTCATTTGGGACTTCGTAACCGTTCACCAGGGGGTAAATCTTTGCAATATTTAAGTCTCTTTTTGTGGGTTAGTTACTGTGATAAGGTCGGCGCGGCGTATTATTACTTTATTCCTGAACTCCTGCCAGGTTAAAAAATGAAACACACTCCTGCCCTGATGTTCCAGGGCACCTGCTCAAATGCCGGTAAATCCGTCCTGACCGCGGCTCTCGGCCGAATTCTTCTCCAGGATGGTCTTTCTGTTGCTCCATTCAAGAGTCAGAATATGTCTTTAAATTCCTTTGTTACCAGGGATGGATTGGAAATGGGCCGAGCCCAGGTAGTCCAGGCCCAGGCCTGTCGCCTGGATCCTGATGTCAGGATGAATCCCATTCTGCTGAAGCCAAGCAGTGATACTGGTTGCCAGGTTATTGTCAATGGTCGAGCCGTGGGCAACATGAAGGTAAACGATTATATAAAATTTAAAAAAAAGGCCTTTGAAGAAGCGAAGAAGGCCTACGATTCTCTGGCAGCCGAATATGAGGTGATTATCCTTGAAGGGGCCGGCAGCCCGGCTGAAGTAAATCTCAAACAGCATGATATTGTCAACATGGCCATGGCCCGTTATGCTGGAGCCGGTGTATTAATTGTCGGCGACATTGACCGGGGAGGAGTCTTTGCCTCTTTTCTCGGCACAATCGAGATTCTTGACCAATGGGAACGGGATCTGGTGGCAGGCTTTGTGATTAATCGTTTCAGGGGCCGGAAATCACTGCTTGCTGACGGCCTGGATTATATTCAGAGAAAAACAGGAAAACCAGTGTTGGGAGTGATTGATTACCTTCCCGACCTGGGCCTGCCGGAAGAAGATTCCGTCAGTTTTAAGGAAGGATTATTTACCTCTTCCCAAAAGAATGGCGCCATAGAACTTGCCCTTATCGACCTGCCCCATATCTCAAACTTTACTGATTTTGAGCCATTTCTTGCGGAACCGGATGTCAGGCTGAATGTTGTTCGTCAGGCAGCTGATCTTAAAAATCCAAATGCTGTTCTCCTGCCCGGCAGCAAGAATGTAATTGCTGATCTTGAATTTCTTCAGGCCTCGGGACTGGCAAAACGAATTATTGAATTGAGCGGTAAGGCAAAAACTGAAATTGTCGGCATTTGCGGCGGTTTTCAAATGCTGGGCCGAACGATCAACGACCCCTGCCGGGTTGAGTCAGACAGAAACAACATAAAAGGACTTGGTCTGCTGAATTTACAAACGGTCATGGCTGCAGAAAAAACCCTGACCCGTCGCAAAGGTATTCACCTGGAATCAGGCTGCCCGGTTCTTGGATATGAAATTCACCATGGGAAAACCGGCGGTGACTCTGTAAAACCGCTGCTGAGAATTAACGGAAATGAACTTTCAGGAGCCTGTTCCGGCAATAAAATGATCTGGGGCACCTACCTGCATGGAATTTTTGATCAGGATGAATTTCGCCGCTGGTTTATTGATCGACTGCGCCGCCTGGATGGTCGGGAACCTCTGGAAAAAGTCCAGGCGGTCTATGATCTTGAGCCTGCCTTTGACCGCCTGGCCGCCAGAGTACGCGAACAGATTGACATGTCGGCGCTTTATCAAATGTTAGGTGCCTGTCCCCCCCCGTGAGTAGTTACGTTTGAAAAACAGTAATTGTATATATTTGCTAAACCCATACATATTACGCGAAGGGGTATTCACTTCGCTCTTTTTAAGGCATATTGCAGGTTTGGTGAAGCGGTTAACTTGCACCGCTTTTGTTGTAGGTTCACCAGGTTTCGGAATACCTCAACATGTGGAGATATCTCGAAAATCAGCGAACTCAATAAAATTTATTGCGGGGCCTCGGCTTATCCCCATCCTACCATGTATATTGATTAGCAGGTAAGCGCTCCATGAACTGAATCCTTACAGTTATGGGTAGTCGCCGCCTGGGTTTTCTTGGTTTAGCGCTGTCCTTTTCAGGAGTAAGACACTACGCTTTGTCCAGGACTCCGCCTGGAAAAAAGGCCTCTGGCAGTAAATTTCCGCATCGTAACTCAAGAAAAATTCAGTTTCTGTAGGAGCTCAGCCCCCTGAGCGATAAAACATGATGCAGAACTCACCGCATGGATCGCTCAGAGGGCTGGTCTCCTACAGGAGCTTTATTAATTTTATGCGGTTAACTAACTGATTTATTATATAAAATTATTGCCTAATCTTCTTGTTTTTTATTACATGAATTCAGGAATAAGGTACTACGCTTTTTCCCATACTCCGCCTGGGAAAAAGGACTTTGGCAGTAAATTTCCGCATCGTAACTCAAGAAAAATTCAGTCTCTGTAGGAGCTCAGCCCCCTGAGCGATAAAACATGATGCAGAGCTCACCGCATGGATCGTCCAGAGGGCTGGGCGCCCGGAGGAAATGCCCTTGGGGTACTCCTGCAAACTTTATTATCACCTCAACTTTCTGACTTGAGATAAGTATTTGAAGTCATATAACATCACCAATAAAATTCACTCGTTATTCCGGCATGTCTTTAGCCGGAGGTAAGCGAGGAACGAGACTCCGATCCATAAAGATAGCCGATGATCCCTGGATTCCGGCTAAAGACATGCCGGAATGACGATATATCTATGCTGCAAATTGTATAATTTATAGAAATCATTAACAAAACAA
>JANTFJ010000396.1 GCA_024763495.1 Desulfobulbaceae bacterium
CTTACCTCTTTCCGCCATCAGCCCGGTTTACGTATGACTATGGCGGCACCGGACTGATGACAAAAATCTCCGGCACCCTGTAAACAGTTACAATTACAGGTGGTAACGAACTTAAGGTGCTTACCCCGTAAGTAGTTACGAAATAATAATACTCCGGAAAGCGAACACGCTAGACTCCGAAATATCAACTATTATGGTAATGGCTGCGCTTATTTATTAAAGCCTCGGAGTCTGGCGCTTACCTGATTTGAGAATAGAAGCCGTAGCGAAAAATTGGAGAATTGAGACCATTTTTTCGGTCATTTTCTGCAAATAGCAGCGCTATTTAAAGAAAATTAGCGGAAAAATGGGCCAATTTATCCGATTTTGCAGTAGGTTCGCTATTCTCTGACAGCCTCCTAGCCATGCAGCGAACCGGTATAGGGCATCAGGGCGATCTGTCTGGATCTTTTAATCGCCTCGGTCAACTGGCGCTGGTGCTTGGCACAGGTACCATATATCCGCCGTGGAATAATTTTTCCTCGTTCAGTGACAAAATTTTTCAAAACTTTCGGGTCTTTGTAATCAATAACGACATCTCGATCCGCACAGAAACGACAAACCTTCCTTCTATAAAAAATTCTTTTTTTTCTCATTATTATCTGCCTCTTATTATTCAGCTGCAATTAATCCCTTAGAATTAATTTTTAGAATTAATTTTCGTGTTTTTTATGGCAAGAAATTGAAAACTTTCTGTAACTGTTCAGCTGCATTTCATCTGCACGCGATAAGTCTGTCTTACATAGCAAGTTGATATTGCGAGCATATTTTTTTGAGAATGCCTTGATTTGAGGTAACTACTCATGGAGTAAGCACCTAATGATTGCAAATCTCAGTATTTGTAACTGGTTACAGGGTGCTGTAGATTTTTGTCATCAGACCGGTGCCGCCATAGTCATACGTAAACTGGGCTGATGGCGGAAATATGCGGTGCCCTGTGAGCAGTTACGATTTGAGAAAAATGCCTATTCTCGGACAGCCTCCTGGGGTTCACTCAAAAATAAATCAGTAGAGATCCGGAATTAAATACAGGTGAACGTCTATAGTGATTCATCAGGTCTAAGCCTGTTCCTCCGCATCCGGATTTTCTTCCGTATCAGGAACCGGTACTTCTTCAACCGGTTCATCAGGAACATAAACATCCTGAAGTTTAACGGTCATGTATTTTAAAACACGGTCGTCAATTTTAAAAATTCGTTCCATTTCCGCAACAGCAGCGGGAGTTCCGGCAAATTCACAATATACATAATAGCCCTGCTGTTCCTTCTTGATCAGATAGGCCAATTTTTTCAGCCCCCAATGATCAACCCTGATGATTTCACCTTTTTCAGCATTGATGATTTCCGCTGTCCTGTCACAGATTGCAGCTATCTCATCTTCAGTGCTGTTCGGCTTGATAATACTGATTGTTTCATACCTGCGCATACTCAAAATTCCTCCTCATGGACGTTTTAAAGACTCGGCTGATAATAATCAACTAAGCCCTGAGGCCCTCTGATTCCTTTTTCTCCATGTAGAGAGCAAGGAGGTTAAGCCGGATATCCGGCCATAAAAAATAACGTAACTATAACCACTGTGCTGTAAATGTTCAGAGGTAAGCACCCTTAACAACAGGGGCATAAACTTCTACTCCGGATGAAGTGCAGGTGAATAGTTACAAAATAACAATAAATGAAGAGAAATCAATTACCATGCTCTCAATAAGCTGTCAATCATTTTGTCTTGCCATCCTCCTGAACCGCCCGATTATAACGATTGATAAAAACCTTTGTTTCCCGGCCCAGAGCATCTTCACAATCAATTCCATTCAAGCGGCCAAGATCAACAAGAATAAAAAGAAGTTCCCCGATCAGCGCTGCCATATCCTGTTGACAGTCACCTGCTATCAGCCGGCTCAACCGCCCGCTTTTCTCATCCAACTCAGCTTGTAATGTTTTTAAATCCGGCACAGTGAAACCGTTTCTTGCCGCCCTTTCCGTAACCCGCAATGTCTTGGTGAGGGCAGGCAGTGATTTTGGAAAATCAAGTTCATTTTTTTCTTTCTTCCCTTCCTGCACCTTGACTCTCAGCCAATTTTCCCGCATTTCCCGATTAGACGAAAATCTTTTTTCCTCAAAGACATGGGGATGACGACGAACCATTTTATTAATGATTCCCTGGAGGACACCTGCTACGGAAAACTGTTCATTCTCGACATAAAGCAGATTGATGAAGATGACTTGAAAAAACAAATCTCCCAGTTCCTCTTTTATATTCAGCAAATCTTCAGAATCAATAGCCTCGGCCAGCTCATGAGCCTCTTCCAGCATATACGGCTTAAAACTTTCCGGGGTTTGCTTTTGATCCCACGGGCAGCCCCCTGGACCCCGTAACCGCTTTATTATCTTGATAAGCTCAACAAATTTTTCTCCTGCCTGCTTCATTATTGCCCTTTCGCTTTTAATATGTTAGGTTAAAACGTAATCTTAGAAACTGAATATATTTGTTGCGCTTTAAAAAGAAATAGGTAATTATGCCTATATCACCAACGCATGTAGTTATATTAATAAAAACTAACTGCTCACCGGGCATCGGGTCCGGAGTCTCGCAAGCTCGCTTTCCTGTCCGTAAGTAGTTACCAAATTTTTAATTTTTTGTAACTATTCAGAGGTAAGCGAACGAAGTGAGACTCCGTGTGCTTTAGATGTGCGTGATAAGACTGGCGCAGCAGCATACAGCATACTAATGCTATGTAAGACAGCATATCGCGCCCAGGTAAGCACCCTTAAAACAGGGTATGAAAACTTCGACTCCGGATGAAGTGCAGCTGAATAATTACAATTTTTTTAAATATAGATTTTAATATTAATTAATATGAAAGTCTCTAAATATATTTAGCTCAACTTTCTAACTTGAGATAAGTATTTGAAGTCATATAACATCACCAATAAAACTCGCTCGTCATTCCGGCATGTCTTTAGCCGGAGGTAAGCGA
>JANTFJ010000397.1 GCA_024763495.1 Desulfobulbaceae bacterium
AAATTGAAAACTTTCTTTGAAATAAACAACTCGAAGGTCTCACTATGTTCGCTATCTGCATCTACTGTTAAGGGACTTACACCCGTCAAGCGAGTACTGAACAGAGTCCAGAGCCTTAATTTCTCTTCCAGTTTATCTGGGCTAGGAGGCTGTCCGAGAATAGACATTTTTTCTCAAGTCAGGTAAGCGCCAGACTCCGAGGCATTTTGAAAAAATAAGCACAGCCATATAGTTGATATCTCGGACAGCCTCCTGGGTGGTTAGCGAATATTAGGTGCCTACCCCCGTGAATAGTTACCTTTGATTATAAATCATGCTGTTAAATTTATTAAAAATCAGATATAGCTGTTTCGCCTGTCAGTTTTTGTCTGCCTTGTCCGCCATTGTACTGGCCGTAACATTTTCCGGCCCTGCTGATAGTTATGCCGATTGTCTTGAGGGCGATTGTTACAATGGTCATGGCAGAAAAATCTTTACCAGCGGCAGCCAATATGATGGAGAATGGCGAAATGGCCGACCGGAAGGATATGGCGTAAAAAATTATCCAAACGGCGATATTTATAAAGGCAAGTGGCTCAGGGGTAAACGGCATGGCATCGGGATTATGATTTCCACTGATGGCGTGGTAAGGCGGCAGCTATGGCGGAAAGGCAAACCGGTTTCGGAAGAAACTGCCGAGCCTGGTACCGGGCCGCAGGAAACAGCAGAAAATAAAAAAACAGAGAGCCGGGCAGTCTCGAACATAGCGGCAGCAACCCGCCCTGCGAAAACAATAATCGAACCACAACCTGTGGTCGCAGAAATTCTGCCGAAACCGGAAAAAACCGCGGTGCCACACAGTCCACCGCCTGATCCCGTTATAGTAAAACAGATAAAACTGGCCCTGGAGCGCCGGTGGCCCACCAGAAAAATCAGAACCGGAAAGCTGCAATTAGCTGACGGTTCTCATTATAATGGTTATTTCAGCAATGACACATTGGACGGTTGGGGCTGTCTGGTTCTGACTAATAATGAAATCTACCTTGGCGAGTTCAAAAATGACAAATTCAATGGTCATGGAATGTACCTCGACCCTGACGGCCGCTACTACATCGGCAATTTTCTAAACAATGAATTTTCCGGCCGGGGGAAATTATATTATTCTGATGGTTCGCTGTATATCGGCCTTTTTTTTCAAGGAGTTCCGCACGGAGAGGGGCGCATTACCATGGCCAATGGCACAGAATATGTCGGCCATTACCGTAATAATCAATTCTATGGCCAGGGAGTTTTGACCCTGCCCGATGGGGTAATCTACAAAGGCAGTTTCAAAAATCATAAATTTTCCGGTTTTGGGATAAGAACAGGGCCGGACGGCAATAAGTATGAAGGTAACTGGAAAAACGGCAAAAAAAATGGCCATGGAATAATGAGCTATGCTGACGGCAGTAAATATAATGGAGAATTCAAGGATAACGTCTTTGCCGGACAGGGAACATATACCTTTGCCGATGGTGAAAAATTAATCGGCCAGTGGAAGAACGGCAAGTATATTGGAGAATAATGAGCAAAAACAAAAAACAGAAACGCGCCTTTGTCTGCACGGAATGCGGGGCGGATTTCCAACATTGGCAGGGGCAATGCAGTATCTGTCATGAATGGAATACCGTTAAAGAAATACAACTTGGCGGCAGAGTTAATAAAAACTTAGGTTATGCCGGTAACAAGACGGATGTGCAGCTCTTGTCCGAGGTTGATTTAAGCCGGACAGAGCGGATTTCCACCGGCATTGCCGAATTTGACAGGGTGCTGGGCGCAGGTGTTGTGCAGGGCAGCGTTGTCCTCATTGGCGGAGCGCCTGGAGCCGGGAAAAGCACTATTCTACTCCAGGCCCTGGCTGACGCGGCAGGAAGAAATATTCCCGCCCTTTATGTTTCCGGCGAAGAATCTCCCCGCCAGATTGCCGAAAGAGCCCAACGGCTGCAACTGTCCGGCCGGGATATTAAAATCCTGGCCGAGACATCGGTAGAAACAATCTGCGCCATTCTTGAGCGGGAAAAACCCCGAATTGTTGTCATTGACTCAATCCAGGTTGTTCACTGCCAGTCATCGGAATCAGCGCCGGGATCTATTTCCCAGGTAAGAGAGTCAGCCTCACTGCTCACCCAATATGCCAAAACCAGCAATATTGCCATCTTTCTGGTAGGCCATGTTACCAAGGATCAATCCCTGGCCGGCCCCATGACGCTCAGTCATATTGTCGATGCCCAGGTGGTACTGTCTGCCACTGATGATGCCAGGTTCCGGATTCTGCGGGCCGACAAAAACCGCTTCGGCAGCGTCGGTGAACTGGGATTTTTCGCCATGACCAACACCGGTCTTAAAGAGGTAAAAAACCCTTCAGCCATGTTTTTATCCAGAACAGGAGAGGCCTCTTCGGGCAGCGTGATTACGGTGATATGGGAGGGCACTCGCCCCCTGCTCGTTGAGATTCAGGCTCTGGTTACGGAAAGCCAGTCCGGAAATCCCCGGCGACTGGCTGTGGGGCTTGATCAAAACAGAATAGCCATGCTCCTGGCCGTGCTGGGCAAACATGGCAGAATTTTTACGGGCGGTGACGAGGTTTACGTCAACGTGGTGGGCGGCATTAAAATTTATGAAACCGCCTCTGATCTGGCCGCGGTTATCAGCATTGTCTCCAGCCTGCGGGATAAAATTGTAAGTCACGACTCATTATATTTCGGTGAAATAGGCCTGAACGGAGAGATAAGGCCGGTGGCTAATGGTGAAGCCCGGCTCAAAGAAGCGGCAAAACATGGCTTTAAAAAAGCCATTATCCCTAAAGCCAATATGCCGCGGCATAATATCAAAGGACTTGATATAAGCGGGGTTTCCTCGCTGGGCCAGGCCCTTGAGGCTTTGTCAATTTAATCGTAAGCGTTCACCAGCACCTCATCTTCGCCCGTTTGGGCCTTCTCGAATAGCACAAGTATGCTTCGAAGTCCCAAACGAACGAATCTAAGACACTGG
>JANTFJ010000398.1 GCA_024763495.1 Desulfobulbaceae bacterium
CCGCCATGTGCCCGTTTCAACGCTCGCGATAATACATCAGGTATATCGCGGCGTTTAAACGGGTGCAGGGTGGTGTTCATGGAGCGCTTACCCATAAAGTAATACCTTGTTTATCAGGCAGAGGTTGTCACAGTTACGCGGCTGTGCTATAAATGCGAAGTTGTTTTTTTGAGATTGTAACTGCTCACAGGGCACCGCATATTTCCGCGATCAGGCTGTCTTACACAGCACAAGTATGCTGCGCCAGCCGGATCAAGCACAGCTAAAGCACATCTGAATAGTTTACTTTCTTGCCATAAAAAACACGAAAATTAATTCTAAGGGACTAATACTTCCTGGGAGGTTGTCCGGGAATAGGCATTTTTTCTCAAAATAATACAGAGTTGGGGAAAAAGGGCATTTCCGGACAGTCTCCTGCTATTTTCACGGTAAAAGTAACAGAGGTAATTCAAATGCGAGATAAAGTTCAGGCCGCTTTAAATCAAATCAGGCCGACATTGCAGAAAGATGGCGGAGATGTTGTCCTGGTTGATGTAACGGAAGATGGAGTTGTCAAGGTGCAACTGACCGGGGCCTGTAAGGGATGCCCCATGTCGGAAATAACTTTGAAGCAGGGAATTGAAAAATTTTTAAAATCAGAAGTAAATGAGGTCAATTCTGTTGAATCAATATAATATATTCTTATTTTTATTGATGCTGTTTCAGTATGTTACCGGTGTCACTTATATCAGTGGGTTAGCTATACGAAAATCGAATTGATCGCGGACAGGTAAGCGAGCTTGCGAGACTCCGGATTCGGTGCCCTGTGAGTAGTTACCTTTATTTTTTAAATACCCGGCAGCTTAACCGTGCTTAACCGGCAGGGAAACAATAAAGGCAGCCCCGTTACCAGGATGATTTTCCAGGGTTATTTCTCCGTTGAATTTTGTCATGATCTGGCTGCTGATACTGAGACCGAGGCCGGTTCCCCGACCTTTCTTCTTAGTTGTGTAAAACGGGTCAAAAATAAATTCCGTTATATTCGGGGGAACTCCTCCGCCGTTATCTTCTATAGCCAGGTTCACGGTCTGTTTGTCAAATTTTACAAAAATTTCAACTTTGGGCTGAAAATTTTCCTGATCCCTGTTTTTCCGGTAATCTTCTACAGCCTGCCTGGCATTATTCAAGATATTGAGGATAACCTGTTCGATCTCCGTGGCTATTCCCTTAACCCGGGGGATATTATCAAGGGTGTTGATCTTAAGTTCAATCTCGTCATTGATAAACTGGGAAAGGCACAGTGACAACGCATTGTCCAGAACTTCATGTAAATCAATGTCAACAATCTCTCCATCAGTGTGGCCCAGGGTACGGACATGATCTATCAATTTGGATATTCGTTCAACACTGCGCTGTACCAGGTCAATATCCTCGAACATTTTTTCGCGGGTTAACAGCTCACGGTGCTGGAGAACCTGCCAGCCTTGTACCACAAGGTTTATGGCATTCAGCGGTTGATTTATCTCGTGGGCCATTGCTGTGGCCATTTCTCCAAGCGCGGCCAGCCTGCCGCTGTGAATTTTAGCAGCCTGACTTAATTCCGCTTCCTTTTTTGCCTGGAGAATTGCCAATGTTTCCTTCAGTTCATCAGTCCTTTTTTCTACCAGGGCCTCCAGTTTGTCACGATGTTCCTTCAGTTCAAGATGAGTTTTGACCCTGGTCTTGATAATGGCAGGATTAGTCGGTTTAGCTATATAATCCACTGCCCCGAGCTTAAGCCCTTTTTCCTCATCACAATCCTCATTCATTGCCGTAACAAAAATAATTGGAATATTTCGAGTTTTTTTGTTTTGTTTTAATCTGCGGCATACCTCGTAACCATTCATGCCCGGCATCATAATATCCAGCAGGATTATATCCGGAACATTTTCAGAATTGACAATATCAAGAGCGTCTTCACCGTTGGTCGCAACCTGAATGACATAATCACCCATCAGGCAATTACCAAGGACTTTGATATTTGTGGGCTGATCATCAACTACAAGTATTCTTTTTTTTTCGGAGTTTTTTTTCATGTTTTTTGACATTTAGCGATATAAATAAAAAACTGTAACCAGCCATTGATGTAATTTTTCCATAGGTTAGCACATATCAGGCGCTTACCCCATGAGTAGTTACAGTATGGGCATAATTCCCGGATTCCCGATAAAGACAGGAGGGCATGACGATTGTAATTTTTTGTGAGTCAATCGTTCCGGCATGTTTTTAACGTGAAAATACCCCGGAAGTACCGGCGCATAACTCGTATTTTTATCTACTGGTGTGGCTGGAAAAATTTGATCCAGCAATGTCTGTAAGAGTTTTACAGCTGCCCCGTAATTTTGCGGTCTGCCTGTTGACTTTAACCCCACTGCAGGGGAAGGCATGATCTTGAAAAGACGACATACCGCGATAGCGCTCAATAAAATATACCCGGACGGCGACAATCCTGTACAGTAAGGGATTCAGGGACACCGCCATGCGCGTGCTTTACGCCGCGATATATCGTGCTGTTCGAGCAGGCCTGATGGTTAAAGAGGTAAGCAACCTGAAAAACAGGGCATAAACTTCGACTCCGTGAGGTGCAGCTTAATAATTAATTAAAGATGATACGCATTTAATTATAGGACATTATAAAATAAAATGTATAATATTTTGTGACTTACGCCTGCAGGCTGTCCGAAAATGCCCTACAGGTAGAAAAACTAAGGGCTCACTCAAAAATAAATCAGTAGAGATCAGGTGTAATGTGGATATTTTTAGAGAAGTGATCTGATTGCATGCAACCGCAGGCGTAGCAGGGCTACCTTGAGGATTGCATAATTGCAGGTCGCTTTTCTAAATGTTCAGATTGCGCCTTAGAATGCGAAGTTATTTTTGAGGATAGCGATCAATAAACCACACCTTGACTTTTGAGAAGGCACGGCCTGTAAGCGTTTCAGGGATGCCGCCATGTGCCCGTTTCAACGCTCGC
>JANTFJ010000399.1 GCA_024763495.1 Desulfobulbaceae bacterium
TCCGGCTAAAGACATGCCGGAATGACGATATATCTATGCTGCAAATTGTATAATTTATAGAAATCATTAACAAAACAACAAGTCAGAAAGTTGAGGTGATAATAAAGTTTGTAGGAATACCCCAAGGGCATTTCCTCCGGGCACCCAGCCCTCTGGGCGATCCATGCTGTGAGCTCTGCATCATGTTTTATCGCTCAGGGGGCTGAGCTCCTACAGAGACTGAATTTTTCTTGAGTTACGATGCGGCAATGTACTGCCAGAGGCCTCTTTTTCCAGGCGGAGTCTTGGAAAAAGCGAAGTGATTTACTCTTGAGAAGCTGTTACGAAATCCTGTTCATAAATAATACAATGGTTTTAAACATCAGGCGTAGAAGTTTATAAGCCGTCATCTTTTTCAATGGAGCATTAAGTAATTTACGTTGACTGTCAAGTTTTTTCTGTCTTATCTTTTGAAATTTGTCTGATTGCCGCAACTGAGTTTCAAGTAATGTACAATTAAGCTGAATTTCGTTCCGCAGTGTTTCGGCAAATTCCGGTGGTATGGTTATTTCTATCCGGTTCAGCAGGTATTTATTTTTACCGGTGCCCTCCAGGAAATCAGCAAATGCATTTTCCCAGTATATATTGTTCGTAATTTTATAAACTTCCAGCATGTCTTCAGATGTTTCTTCACCATGATCCGCTTCGTCAAGTTTAGTCTCCTCGCTGTCGTTGTTCACAACTGTGCTTTCAAGGACATAGGTTGTTTCATCAGGGGCATGAGAAGGCAATAACGATTTTGTCTTGAAATAATCAAGTTCCAGATCCCCGTTAATGACCTCAAAAAGATGTTGAAGAATATCCTTCCCTTTTTTAAATAATATTTCTCTGGTTACGGCTGAATAAATTACTTCTATGATGGCGTAAAGATCCGGTAGATAAATGGGCCTATGCAATTCTCCATAATAGGTTTGGAGAATATCATTACTGAACCAGAGGGATGGAGTTCCTCGACGGGGTGTGCCGCCCAGCCGGGGTTGTGGTATTTTAGAGCTTTCATATGGAGTGGCATATTTAACCGCAGTTTCAAAATCAAGCAGTCCCAGTCCCCCCCCTGTTACTGAATCATCGGTAATAAAAATATTGCCTGCCTTTAAATCACGTATTGCGATTTCTTTTTGGCGAAGAATGGCATAAAGTTTTAATAACCCGTTAAAAATATGTTCCAGATCTTTCCGGGGACCGGAAGAATCCAGGTATGAGTCACGTAGAAAAGTTTTGATATTCTTCAGGTATGAGTCATATACAGGGAGTGAATTGCTGGTAATAGTTGTCTGCCTTAAGGCCTCGATGAATTGTTCCAATGAACCATATTCTTTCTGTGAAAACATGGAGCGAATAAATTCAATTAATCCTTCCGGGGCATCAGGATATTTCCGCCACAGCGAGTTGAAATCATTCTGCTGTAACAAATAAAAATCTGCCGTCATTTCCTGCTCAACATCACGATCAATACGCAACATGGAACTGCCGGGTATTTCCTGATAGCCATGAATATTATCTAAAATATCCACTAGGATGCCTTCTTTAAGATAAGGCATGAAATAACCGTATCTATCACGGATTTTTAAAAATTTTTTTAATTCTTCATCATTGTCTGCCTGCTGGAGCAGTTTGTCGCCAAAGAGTAGATCCTGCTCCTGTAAAGGCAGATTGTCTTGATAAGAAAACATATATTGGTATTTACGGTTAGCCCAGACATATTTAACCCCGGACAGCGCGAATGTTATACCGGGAACCAGAATTTTAATTTCAGGAGCCAGGCATCTGGCCACGGTTCGCTGATTTTTCAGATCATTGCTGTACTGCGTCCAGGAAACAGGGGTTGGGTCGACCTTTACGACATTATAGCTGCCCGCAGTCTCCAGCAATCTGAAAACATGGGATTTGGAGAACTTTGAACCACCAAGATGAGTTATTTTCAATGTTGTCGTGTCAACCTTGAGAATAGACTGTCGTAATATATTGATAATAAAACTAATTGTTTTTGGATGACTAAATTTTTCAGTTAGTCTAAAGGAAAATCTTGAGACGACCTTGGAAACAATGCTCAATTTGTCTAGCTCCAGCAACAAAGTCCGTAATTGTGCGGGAGAAATTTTGATAAATGCCAGGTTGAAATAGTAAGCGCGTTTGCGACGGATGATAATGTCATTTTCCAGTAGATGTGAAAAAATTTTTTCAGCGTCACTTTTGTCCAGGTGGCCTTCCCAGGCAAAATCCGATAGTGAAATCTGGGCTATACCGCTATTCTTAACCAGAAAAATTTCGTAGCTGAAGACAACAAAATTACTGTGTTTCTTCTGGTCTATCAGCTTAAAGCCGATACCATGAGAAGCGGGAACACCGAATCTGCCTGCCCAGCGAACCAGGTAATTTTCAATGACCGCCTCCCGCAGTTCATCTTCTATATTTCCATTATCAGGTTTTTCGGTGTGGACAAAACCCCGTTCACCTGCAAAGAGGCACGTTTGACCAGAAAGAATGTCGTCAGTAAAAAAACCTTTTAAGGATGTTAAATTATATATAAATTTCAAAAACAGCATATTTTTTTATACCTGCAGTCCCGATGGACAAGCCGTAATTTTCATGACAGAACTTTTATTGCCAAACAGCTTTAATTCTGCTAAAAAACAAGAAACTTAAATTCTTTTTGATTTGATTATCGTAACTATTCAGCAAAGGGCAAAAAGTTACCCAAACCACTGTGTTGTTTTTCTTCAAATCTATTGATACTGCTCAAAAGGTTTTGAAAAGAGCATTCGTCAGCCTCCTGGTGAAAATAATTTAAAGAATCTGATGATTTTTTATGTTTAATAAATCTGACCTGATTATTCTTTTTTCGTAACTACTCATGGGGTAAGCACCTAAGTTTTTTCCAAGACTCGGCTTGAAAAAAGAGGCCCCTTCGGGGCAGTTGAATCTGCAATCATGATGCATA
>JANTFJ010000400.1 GCA_024763495.1 Desulfobulbaceae bacterium
CCGGAATCTATAGACATTAAGCAGCTTTCTGGATCGGAGTCTCGTTCCTCGCTTACCTCCGGCCAACTACATGCCGGAATGACGTGATATAAATTGTTCAAATTTCAGCAGACCTACGGTTTGGGTGCCACCACCATATATGGAGAAGTTACCAAAAATCAAAACAAAAAATTATTTAGACAATGGCTTTAAGCGCCTAATTAACTTCTCACTTTTTTGTATTGCACCCCTCCACTTCCACTTTTGTGGGTTAGAATAACTTCAGATTTTTAACCGGTGCAACTGAATATGAATAAGTACCGAATATTCTGTAGTTATACATTCCTTTGCTCACATGTCGAACAGATTCAATAAACTCAAAATATGGGGTGTCACAGGAGTCAATAAAACCAATTTGGCAATTTGCGCCATCAAACCGACCAGTAGTAGGTTGATCCCAATATTGAAACCAGTGGGCACCAATAAATTTTGGATTTTTTAAGGCGCTCAACATATATTGTTCAAACAACTCCCCGCGATGTTTCTGGTCAATTGCTTTTTTTATTCCTTGCCAGAACATCCCGGAATCCAGGCTACCGAAATGAAATTCTCCAATAATCACAGGCACATCAACACCTAACGGAATTGGATCTTGCTCAACGGTATACTTATACAAATTAAAACTGACAACATCACAGTACTTGGCGGCACTGAGAACTATTGCATCATTGTAGTCCGCGAAGCGACACCCCATGTATAATTGATTGGGAGCAACTTTTTTTATCTCCTCACTTATTGTCTGAAAATATATTTCTGTTGATTTTTTATAATAATCCAGACAATCTTCTTCTACCTTTTGTTTATCAGCCCCAGGAGGTATCTGTCCTGAAGTAGAATTTAAAAAGGCATCCCAGGAAGCAAATGAGGTTCCCCATACTGTATTAAAATTTTCAATCGTATCATACTTTGTCCGTAAATCATTTACAAAGACTTGTTTAGCTTTTTGTTCCGGAGGACTCGCGATTACCGCGTTGGCTAAGGTCATCTCGTCCCCAACATCAGGTTCATTGTCAACAAAATATCCTATACACCATGGATCATTCGCGCTTTTTCCTACTTCCTGCGCAAGACTCTCTGCCATCCCGGAACGAAAACTCGGATCAAAAACATCAATAATTTTTATTGAATCTCCATCATTGCCGGTAATAACTTTTGCCGTATGGGCAATTGATTTGACATACGGAAACCCCCGGCGGTTAAATTGCTCCGCGGATGTCCAGTTACCCAGGGTATTAATTCCCCAGTTATGTAAACGATGAGCGGTTTTTTCCAAAAAAAGCTGCTGCCAGTCTGTTCCATATTTTCTGACAAGATTGGCAGTCATGAAATTATATGTTTTTATCTCATCATACAGCTTATAATCCCGAGATGCCGATCCTGAGCGTGTGCCATAAAATTCCGCGTAAGGAGAGCTGTCAGCAGGCAATTCAGCAAAATAATTTTCACGCGCAGTGATCGGCGTATCTCCGCCGTTACTGATAACATTCAAACCGTTAGACCAGAAAAGACGCCCTTCCGGATCGATCAACCACCATTTATCTTGATATTTTTCAACCCTGAAAAAACCGGTTGCGGTTAACTCCGGCCCTTTTGCCCAGCCCCCATATTTATTTCGATCATTGGGGCCTGGATGAGCCAGAATATCTTGTTCCTCTTCAGTTATCTTTGCCTGTAACTCATCAACAGAGTGTATCTTGCCCGGCCATTCATTATGGATGTATTGGCCAAATTTATCAATCATGGGAAAAAAGTCATCCGCAGTTGACGGGATAAATGGTTCCATGCTTCCCGTTGCCTGAATACTGGAGACTTCAAAAATCTGCTTCTGATCAGTAACCGGTGTAAAAGGATTGTAAAAAATAATTTTTCTTTCATTGGCAGGATCAAAATCATAAACAGTCAGCGGAGTTTTTTTCATCCCGATAAATTTAATTGTTCTATTCAAATCAGCAGCATGTTTTAATGAAATTTTTATCACCCCGCTGGTCGCCGGTTCCAGGCTGATACAGCCTGATGGTCTACCATTTTCTTCCCGAACGTCAGAATAATCATCTAATCGACAACACAACTCCCCATTGCCTTCGCCAATATTTTTTACATTTACGGAAACCTCTCCATAGCCTGACAAATCCCAGTTACCATCTGGTGCCGGTAGCACAATAGCTGGACAAAATTGGGACACCTCTGTTTCAAGCCGAAGTACCCCAGTGCCTGTTATGCTCATATTGACAAATCTTTTGCTGATTAAATCAACATTATACGGTTGGGAAAAATCTATGAGAGTCAATGGTGGTAAATCCCCGGCCCATACGTCTGAAGTTGGCAAAAGAAACAAAATACCCAACAGAGAAAAAATAAAACATTCGGTAAATTTTCTGTTTGTTTTCATGATAATTGTCCCCGTCGTAAGTTCTCTTTTTTAAACTATTTGACAAAAAATAACATTAATCGTGTAACTGTTCATCCGTATCTCACGGAGTCTACGCTTACTTCTGAACAGTTACAAGGCAGTGGTTATAGTAGTTTTTCACCCCTGCCTGAAAAGTTACTAAATTTATTTAATAGATATAATTAACGCTAATTCTTAATTTTTATCGGCAATAAGGCTTGCTTGCAAAACTTAAGTGGTTAAATATACTATCATTGTATATTATTATATTCATGTTGCAGCAAAAATAAATCATTATTATCAATGATGACAACTTTACTATCATTCAATTATTATGCCAACTATAAACATATGTTATGTTGCTATAACTGTTCAGACATAAATGTCATGGAACTCGCTCCGCTCGCACCATGACCTACACAGGAGCCATACCCTCGCAGGTCATTGCGCAAAGGTAAGCGCTCCATGAACACCACCCTGCACCCGTTTAAACGCCGCGATATACCTGATGTATTATCGCGAGCGTTGAAACGGGCACATGGTGGCATCCC
>JANTFJ010000401.1 GCA_024763495.1 Desulfobulbaceae bacterium
CTTTAAATAGCGCTGCTATTCGCAGAAAATGACCGAAAAAATGGTCTCAATTCTCCAATTTTTCGCTACGGCTTCTATTCTCGGACAGCCTCCTAGGTGAAAATGTTGCAGTAAGATCTTCTACGAAACGATTTGCAAAAAGTGCTTCTGTCGTATCACCATAGTTGCCTATAACGATATCATTCCCGGTTACTCCTCCAGTGCTAAAAACAACTCCGGTACCAGAATCATAAGTAGCATAGGATCCCGTCTCACCAGTAAAATCCAAAAAATTTAATCCGCCCCCAGCAGCGTTTAAAAAATCTGTTTCATTATCAAAGATGGTCAATAATGTAGCATTCACCATCCCAACGCCACCAAACATAATTAGTCCAGTTGCTAATCCTGCCAAAATTTTTTTCTCATTGTTTTTTCTCCTATTTCGTTTTTTTACACCCAACAGGTCTATCCCGCCGAACAATGTCCAAACGACAAAAAAGGATTACATAAAACAATAACCATCACCAACCCAGCCCCTTAAAAAACCTACCCGAACCTAATATAAAGCGTATCAGGCCTAACAACTCAAGTCAACTCAATACTAACAAAATAAATCTACCTGCCGAAATCACCCCACACCTTACAGGCAGAGCATAACTAACAAACAAATTATGCAATATTTGCGCCACAACCTAACAAAATCAATACTCTTTAAAAAGGTTCTATAATTCCAAAATATTACGATTGCGTATGCTTAATTGCCGCTTATTCAGCGACATGAGAAAAATGGTTAAATTCCTGAAACATGGACTGAAAATACAAATTACCGGAAAAATCATGCTTAAAAAAAATGACACACATTGGCTGAAATCAATATTCTCCCCTAGCGGTTAAATTGTAGCATAGCAGGCAACGGAAACCTCATCTTTTCTTCTTTTGGTCTTCCTGGATCGCATCAGTATGCTTAGAAGGTCAGTGGAGATCGGCAAACAAGGAGCCCACAATTTGGGGAGGAGGTGTTTGTTAGCAGCCACACGAAATTGTAGTAAAAGTGGCCATTTGAAAATGCGGGGTAAAAAGTCGTGTTTTGAGTGGGTAAGGTCTTAAATTTCACCTTCCGGCCAACGCAAACAAACAGTTCATCTCAAGACTCAATCACATCCTTCATTCTGAAATGGTGGTTAGCGAAATTAAAATGCTTACCCAATTAAATATCTCCGGCCATAAAGGCTCTGTTGGATCTCGAGATCCCCCTGTGTCAGGATAGTTGTCTTGAACGCTAACGAAAACTGAGCCACTTCTGCTAATCAAAACTAAGCCTGCATAATTTAACAGCAAAGCGCGAGCAACCCGGCGATAAGAAGAAATTGAGACATCGAAACCATTGGGAGAAGAGGACTTCGCCAACCGTCAATGATGAATAACGAGCCCATGTACCTGAACCGCTACCTCTGTGTTTTATTGAGGTTTTAAAGGTTTCTTCTCTCTGCCACAAATCTACAAAATCAACGGCGGGACAGGTGATGTCCTCGTTAATCCAGGAAGTTCGCTCTGGAAAGTGTCAAGAGAAGAATGGCCGTGTGGCCTTACATCCGAGGAGAAAGATTGATTTCTGTTTCCCTTTTTGAGAGAGCGAACCTCGTGCTTTTGATCAATCTGCAAAATGGTTATATTAACTACTTTAGATTGTTTGGCGAGGAGAGATTGCTCTAGTGTTATTTAAGGTAAAAACTTGACATACTATTTATGTTATATATATTGTATTTAGTATGTGGAAAATATATGAGCATAAAGGAGCATTAAAAGAACTTAAATCGTTACCTGTCGATATTTTGAAACGATATGAGAAATGGAAAGATATCGTTGCAATATCAGGCCCCGCAGGACTAAAGCAAATTAAGGGATTTAAAGATGAAGCTTTGCGTGGAGAGTGGAAAGGTTACCGCTCATCACGTCTTAATATTCAATATCGTATTATTTATAAAATAGAAAAAGGTTGTTTTTTTGTTAAGGTTATAAAGGTTACTGCACATGACTACCGTAGAGAGTAACATGAAAGATTATAAAGAAGCAGAAAAAAGAGTTGATGTTTCCATTGGAGAATCTTTGAAAATTATCCGTGAATTACAAGGGTTAAGTCAAAATGAATTATTTGCTCTAACTGGAATTCCCCAATCCACACTTTCTGCTATTGAACACGATAAAATTAATTTAGGTGTTGAAAGAGCGAAAGTACTT
The DNA here is from genome assembly GCA_024763495.1 of Desulfobulbaceae bacterium. Classification (GTDB taxonomy): domain Bacteria; phylum Desulfobacterota; class Desulfobulbia; order Desulfobulbales; family SURF-16; genus JANTFJ01. The sequence goes on from JANTFJ010000401.1 coordinate 2,218, forward strand.
GCTAGAGCATTAAAATGTCATCCGGCAGTTTTAGTCTTTCCTGGTTGGGACGTTGATCAAGAAATAGCTGCATAATGAATAAGGTTTAATTTTGTGAGCTCTATTGTTGAGTCAGGTTTTGGCGCTTTACTGAAATTTTTTCCAAACAGATTAGGTCAAAGACTGGTCGTGTTGTTACCGGAATAGCTCTTGTATTAATAGTTATATTTTTTTGTTAGGCTGATATTGCTAGCTGCAATCATTTTTTACTTGCACTAGCTTTCAATTATTGCTATCAAATTTAAATGAAAGCCAAACATCAAAAAACATTAGCTGCTATCTTTAGCAACCCAGTAAACGGCAATATGCAATGGGCTAAAATAGAAGCTCTTCTCGTTGCTTTGGGCTGCCGCGTTATTGAGGCATCTGGCTCCGGGGTCACTTTTGAAAAAGATGGTGTTTGTGCGTATTTCCACAGACCGCACCCGGAAAAAGAAACCTTGATATACTGCATCAAGGATGCCCGTGAATTTTTAAGCAAGATAGGAGAAACACCATGAAAGGCATGAATCATAAGGGCTACTATGCCAAGGTTGAATTTGACGCCGAAGATCATATCTTTGTTGGCCACATCATCGGCATTCTAGATGTTGTTGGTTTTCATGGCGAATCCGTCAGTGAATTGGAGACCGCCTTTCAGGAAGCGATTAACAACTACCTTGCCGCCTGTGAAAAGTTGGGACAAAAACCAAACAAACCATATTCCGGCAATCTCATGCT
>JANTFJ010000402.1 GCA_024763495.1 Desulfobulbaceae bacterium
ATAAACTTCGCATACTAATGCTATGTAAGACAGACTTATCGCGTGCAGGTAAGCACCCTTAAAAACAGGGCATAAACTTCGACTCCGGATGAAGTGCCGCTGAATAGTTACAAAAAATATTTATTTCCCGGAACAGAAAGTTAAAGAGTATTCCGTGAAATATAAAATTATGCCGACGAAAATAGAAGACCTGGTTCAGGCCGGAATTATTGACAGGGTTTCGGAAGATCCATATGGCGGCAGTTTTTTTATCATGAAAAACGGCAAAGTTTATACAACCGGTAATCTGCTTAAAAAAAACAGGCGATAAGGCCAAAACCAACAGGGACAGACAGCCTGATGCCCCTTGACAAAGTAAGGGCCGAAATCACCTCAAAAAATGAAAGAAAAATATAAAAATTCTCTTATTATCCCGGCAGCAATTGTCGCCTTATTTTCTTTAGGGATTTATTATCCTGTTTTAAATACCCATTTTGTCAACCTGGATGATATTGAAGTTGTTTCCGGCATGTTTGATTCTCATGGTTCAATTGATTTATCATCACTTTATTTTTGTGACAACGTCGGCCGTTATTACCGTCCTCTTATAATAAGCAGTCTTATTATTGATTTTAATATATGGCAATGGGAACCAAGTGGATATCATCTGACAAATTATCTCTTCCATGCCGCAAATGCTCTCCTGTTCTGGTTGATCCTGAGCCGCTTGCAGGGCATTTTTAATTACAGGAAGCAAGCTGTAACAGCAGGATGCGCTCTGCTTTTTGCTCTTCATCCCCTTACCTGTGAATCAGTAGCCTGGATTTCAGGACGATCGGATATTATCGCCACTTTTTTCTGCCTGGCCGGTTTTTGTTATTATATCTACGATTATCGCTGCCAATCATTTGTGGTTCCTCTCTGTCTGCTTTTAGGTCTGTGGGCCAAGGAAAATGCCTTAGTCCTGATCCCTGTCCTGCTGATTACCGATTTCGTCCTGATAAAATATAAAACTACTGACTCGCGCCAGGCCGCATATTCCGTATTCAAATGGATTGTAATTTTTACAATACCTCTGCTGATCTATTTTTATATGCGAATGGGGGGGCTGAGCCAGCTGGATCACGGCATTAAAATGTCCCTGGCCGATAAGAGCGAGAATGTTGTCAATCCGGAAGTTAATAACCATCTGCATGCAGTGAACTACTTAATAAATATGGCAGCTGCCAGCGGTTTTTATCTGAAAAAACTTTTTATCCCTTTTCCCTTGAATTTTGCTATTGTAAAGATTGCGCTTATTCCGTATTTTATTTTATTCATATTCCTGTCCTTGTTGAGTCTCGTGTTCTTTTTTTTAAAAAAAACATGGGGTCTGTTCTGGCTCGGACTATTGATAATAAGCTTCAGTCCCGCCCTGCTGGTAGCCACCAGCAAAATGGCCTGGATGCCCTTTGCTGAGCGGTACCTGTACCTGTCATGCCTGGTCTGGGCTACAGCTATTTTTTTTGCGGCAAATTACTGGTTAAGCAGAAAACAGCATGAGCGAACTGTTTTTATTTTATTGGCAATTATTATCTGTGTCTGGAGTGTAAGTACATTCAATCGAATTGCAATCTGGCAGGATGACAAATCATTATGGACTGCCACCAGGCATGATTCCCCTGATTCAGCCAAAGTAATGTTTAAATACGCCTCAGTGCTTTCCAGCCAGGGACAGGGAAAAGAAGCCCAGAAATTGCTTGAAAAAGCAGCGGAAAAAATAAATGACAGGGCCTGGAAATCTTATATTCTTCTGGCCCTGGCGGATAAAGCGGCTCAAGACAAGGAAACGGATAAGGCTGCTGGTTTAATAAAACAGGCTTTCGCCGCTCAACATAATATTTATACTTACGAGGCCATGGCTAACTATCTGCTGAATAGCGGGGCTGAAAATGAAGAGGAAAGCAAAGAAAAAGCCATTGAATATTTTCGTATTCTCTATGGTATCAAGTCTGATCCCTTTTATCTTTACCAAATAGTAAAGATTTGCAACAATGAAGATGTATTGCTGGCAAAATCAATTTACCAGGAAATTATCAGCGACCATCCAAAATCAAAATACGCTGTATTCTCCCGGAAAATATTAGACAAAAACAATCATCAGGGTACTTCAGCCCCGCCTTATTAGCCCCTGTCATTTCGAATCATGACACTGCATCTGTAGGTAACTATTCAGCTGCACTTCATCCGGAGTCGAAGTTTATGCCCTGTTTTTAAGGGTGCTTACCTGCACGAGATAAGTCTGTCTTACATAGCATTAGTATGCGAAGTTTATGCCCGTTAGTATGGGTGCCAGCCTTATCACGCACAGCTAAAGCAAATCTGAACAGTTACGGGTCGGTGGTTTGGGCAGTTTTTCGCCCCTACCTGAATAGTTACATCTGTAGTTGGTCGGCAAATCATGCAAATATCACTTATAAAATGGTTCGAACTCATTCGTTTTCGCCAATGGCTCAAAAATTTAATGCTGTTGTTCCCGCCATTTCTAGGAGGTCAAATTGACGATATATCCAGGATGGTTGCCGGCCTGCCGGCTATCATGGCCTTTTGCCTGGCGGCAAGTGTTACTTATATAATTAATGACATAATGGATGTCAGGCTAGATGCCCGCCATCCTCAAAAATGTTCACGTCCCATTGCCGCCGGAATAATCAGCAAGAAAACAGCAGGAGCGGCAGCCGTTATTTTTTTTATTTTTACTGTTGTCTGCTGTTTTTTAAGTCCGGGAAAGGTATGGCTGTATGTCGCAGCATATCTCATTGTTACAATATGTTACTCATACAAGCTTAAACATAAACCGTTGGTTGACATTTTCTGTATTGCCGCCTGTTTTATATTTCGTCTGGAGGCTGGAGGCGAGGCATTTTCAGTTGAAATTTCTGCCTGGTTATTTTTAAGTGTTTTTCTGCTCGCTTTATTTTTGAGTACTGGTAAACGTTGCAGTGAAAAATTTGT
>JANTFJ010000403.1 GCA_024763495.1 Desulfobulbaceae bacterium
CCTGCTACGCCTGCGGTTTTGCCTGCCCATGATCGCCTCAACCTGTATCATATTTACCACCTCAAAATGTGAATTTATTTATGAACGAGCCCTAAGTAACTGCTCACCGGGCACCGCATATTTCCGCGTCCAGCCCGTCCTGCGTATGACATATACGCGGCACCGGAATGGCCACGAAAATCTACGGTACCCTGTAAACAGTTACAATTAGAGGGGCGACGTTCCGGCACTTACCCTGTGAGTAGTTACCATGTTAAAATACTAAGGCGGGCATTGCCCACAACCCAGCAAAACCTCAGTCACCCTGTAGGAGTCCAGCCCTCTGGACGATAAAACATGGAGCAAAGCACATTACATGAATCGCCCAGAGGGCTGGGTTCCTACAATAACATTAACATTATTTGGTAGTTAACTAGTTGATTTGTTATGCAAAATTAACTCCCAGTTTCTTGTTTATTATTACCGTCAAGCGAGGACAGAACTGAGTGACAGTTTATTGACTCGCAGGAGCCTGGCTCTCAGGCGACAAGCCGTAGAATGCGAAGTTATTTTTGAGTGAGTCCTAAGGGATTAAGCAGTACCCTCGGCAAAAAGAGCCTCGACAAATTCATTGGGATCAAAGTCGCGCAGGTCGTCTACCTGTTCTCCAATACCGATAAAGCGGATGGGAATATTAAATTCACGGCAGATATTAACTACAATTCCACCTTTTGCGGTACCGTCCAGCTTGGTCAGGGTAATCCCGGTAAGGCCGACAGCTTCATTAAACAACCGGGCCTGGGATATGCCGTTCTGTCCGGTAGTGGCATCAATAACCAGCATGATTTCATGGGGAGCGCCTGCCAGTCTTTTGCCGGTAACCCTTTTTATTTTTTTCAGCTCTTCCATCAGGTTAACCTTGGTGTGCAGCCGTCCTGCGGTATCAATTATAACCACATCCACATTCCCGGCTCGGGCCAGGCCGTCAAAGACCACTGATGAAGGATCGGCGCCTGGTTTCTGGCTGATTAACTCAATGCCTACCCGGTCAGCCCATATCTGCAGCTGTTCAATTGCCGCGGCCCGGAAAGTGTCGGCGGCAATGAGAATGACAGATTGTCCGGAGTTGACGAATTTTTGAGCCATCTTGCCGATAGTAGTGGTTTTACCCACTCCGTTTACCCCGATAACCATAATCACAAAGGGCCCGGTTTCCGGCATGACCAGCTCAGCAGGCTGATCAGAACTCAGGACAAATTCAGTTATTTTATCCTTTAATGTTTTTTTCAGGGCCATGGGGTCGCTGAGTTCATTTCTGGCCAGTTTTTCCCTGGCGCTGTCAACAAGTTCCAAGGTGGTATTAATGCCGAGATCAGCGGTTATTAAAATTTCCTCCAGGTCATCAAGCAGTTCAGGGTCAATGACTTTTTTACCCAGGAAAAGCTCGTCAACTTTCTTTACCAGCGAATTTCTTGTTTTGGAAAGGCGTTTGGTCAACCGTTTGAAGAGGACACCAACGTCTTCATTTAAAATACTCTTGGGCTGTTCGTCAGGAGTTTGCTCCTCGACAGGCTTGGTTTTGACTTCCTGAACCTTATTTTTTTCAGGCAGAGAAGGCGATTCTTTTGCCTCGTTTTCAAGGGGGATCGCGGCTTCCAGATGAGCTGGTTCCTCTTTTAATATTTCACTTTTTTCCCCCGGAGTTTCTTCTTTTTTACCGGTTATCTTATTTAATTTTTTTTTGAACCAACCTAACATTTGTTATTTCCATTTTCTCGCAAAGTATTAATAACCCGTTCTATCATCCAGGTCGGGCTGGAAGCCCCGGCTGTGACTCCTATTGTTTTATAGCCCCGCAATTCCTTCGGGTTAAGTTCCGCTTCAGTTTCAACAACATATACCGGGCAGGACATTGACCTGGCAACATCGCCCAGCCTGGCGGTATTGGCGCTGTTTTTGCCGCCAACCACAATCACGGCATCAACCTTACCGCATAGTTCTCTGACTTCATCCTGCCTTTTGTGGGTTGAATCACAAATAGTATTGAATACCTGGCCATTGGGGAACCTGGCCATGATCTCAGCGCTTAACCGGTTAAAAATATTTTTATCCTGGGTTGTCTGGCTGACAATAATATATTGATCAGGTAATTTAAGATGTTTTATGTCATGTTCGTTGCTGACCACTGCCCCCTGTTTACCGGCATAACCAAGGAGCCCGTTTACTTCAGCATGATTTCTGTCACCAATGATAATTGTAAAGCAGTTCCGACAAAGAAATTTTTTGATTATAGCCTGAACCTTTAACACCCTGGGGCAGGTTGCATCAATAATCTGGGCTCCAGTCTCTGCCAGTTCTTTTTTTTGACTTGGCGGTATACCGTGCGCCCGGATAATAACAGTACCGTCAATTTTTGCCGGAATTTTCTGGAGAATATTTACTCCCTGGCCCTGGAGAATCTTAAGAACCTGGGGATTGTGAATAAGGGGGCCAAAGGTGAAGATGTTTTCCTCTCCTTTTTCGACCAGGGCCAGGGTGGTATCTACAGCCCGTCTGACTCCCATGCAGAAGCCTGCTGTTTCAGCTAGAATAATTTTCATGAGTTTCTTGTCTTTTTCCTGAGGGCTTACTCAAAAATAACTTCGCATCCGGCAGTGAAGGAATTTATTCCCGCAAAGCTATCTTAAAGGTATTGGTCATCAGGCATCAGTCATTGATAGAAGGCCGACAGCCACAAAATTATTTAAAATATCCGGTTATCATTATTTTTGCAAGCTGATCAACTGACTCAGCACTTAAAAGAGAGCTGTTTTTTATCTATAAGTAAATATGTGGTGCCCCGCGGCTTGAGTTCTGCTATTCTCTCAAGCAGTTTTGTGAGTAAAAAGACAATATGGGCTCGGTAAAAAATAACTTGGTGTTTTTCGCGCCTGAATGTGTTGCAGATTCAGTCGATCTGATTGAACAAAACCGCAGGCATAGCAGGGCTACG
>JANTFJ010000404.1 GCA_024763495.1 Desulfobulbaceae bacterium
TACCCCTTTAAATGTTCGGATAGTGCCCCAGATTTGTTCGTTTCGGCGTGTTCACTATAGTATACTATGTGAATCACGCCTAAACGGGCGAAGGTGGAGTGCTGGCCGAACATTTACCATCAGGCGCTCACCCCATGAGTAGTTACGACTGTGGTGCTATTGGATGATGGCATTACCCAGTCCCGGCTATAAAGCACTGAGCCAGGCCGGCGGTTTAACCGCACCACCGCTGACATCTCTCATCTTTACGCCTTCCACACTTTCAAATAATTCCCCCGAAGAGTCAAGTATCCACAAATCAAAAAGCAGCTCATCTGCTTTAATCTCAAGCGGGATTATTCTGATCTCATAGACATTTCCAGGTATTGTCGGAATGGAGACCAGACGCCTGGAAAACCCCACGGGAAAAGGGACAAATCCGCCAAACCGCTGGCCCCAGACGCAGGCAGCGTGCAGGGCAGCGTCCAGGGGAAAAGGCGACCCCGCAATATCAGGGACAGGGTAATCAGGAGCCTTCACCCAGCCCTGTACCCCCTGTTCATTTAAGTAAAGATCATCAATAATATTTTGATAGGCAGGGCCAAATGGCACAAGTTCCCGGTAAATTTTCCGGGCAGATATTTTAAATGCCGGTTCTGCCTGCTTAGCTTGAGCTATTGCCGAAGAAGAACAAATCTCTGCCCGTTTAAAAGTAACCCGGCCATGCTCTATCAGCCTGGAAAAATTTTTTTGACTGATCCTGGTTAAAAGCCCGGCAATGATTTTATCATCTTCCTGTTCACTGAATTCAATAACTGCCGCAATTCTTTTATCATCCAGACCTATCTCAAGAAATTTGGCGAATCGGGCCTCAAACATGGTCGCAAGATGATATTCCGGCCGATTTTTTTTCACTTCTCCGGCAAGAATCAACATGGTTTCCACTGCCGGCAGGATAACTTTTCCGGCAAAATAATGATCCCGGAACCAGGGCTGCACAACAATCTCAACATCCTGGCGAAAATTCTCTGCTAGCGGGGAAAGGTCTGCCATAATTCTGTTGTTTTCGGGTCAATCTCAACCGGGGTTCCGCTGGTATTTATCGCGCAATGCCGGGTAAAGCCGGTACTGACAATTTCGCCGGTCTGCTCACTGGTAATTAGATAATCAAATTGGAGCTTGACCTTTTCCAGGGTGGAGGGCCGGGTATGGATTAACATCATGTCATCGTAAAAAAGAGGGGTATAATAATTAACCTCGATTTTTATAATCGGATAAATATAGCCGCTTTCTTCAATTTCCCGATACGGGAAAGCCGCGTCCCGCATGAGCGACGCCCGACCGAATTCAAAATATCTCAAATAATTGGCATGATAAACAACCTGGGAGCGGTCAGTGTCCACATAGAGGGTGCGCATTTTACACTGGTGCCAGACCTTGTTGCCGGTTTTATCCCGGACATAAGGTTTATCCGGCTCAAGAAATTCAGGAATAAAAGGTTTAGGTCTCAAGTCAAACACCTTTAAAAATTATACAGCAATTTGTCCCGCCAAACCCAAAAGAATTGGAAAGAAAAAATTCATAGTCATGCTTTCCCGGCTGGTTGGCAACCACATCCAGATCAGCAAACTCAGGATCAGGAATATGGTTTACCGTGGGCAGCACCAGGCCCTGGCGCATGGCCTCGATACTGAGGGCGGCCTCGATGGCGGCCGAGGCTCCCAGGGTGTGCCCAACCTGGGACTTGTTGGCGGTTATTGGAATTTTTTCAAGCCCCCCGGCAAATATCTTACGCAGGCATTCAACTTCGGTACTGTCCCCCTTGGGCGTCGAGGTGCCGTGGGCATTAACAGAACCAATATCAGCCGGGGTAATCTCCGCGTCGCTAATGGCCTGGTCTATGGCCTGGACAATGGTTTCGGGATTAGGCCTGGTAAAATGCAGGGCGTCCGATGTCCAGCCGACCCCCTTGACCTCAGCCCTGGCCGTAAGATTTAGTGATTTTACCATGTCGTCTGCGGCCAGGACAACGACTCCGGCCCCTTCAGCCAGGACAAAACCCCTGCGGTCAATACTGAATGGTCGGGAAGCCTGGGCCGGGTCATCATAAGCGCGGTCTTTGGGGCCGACCTTGATGGTTGCCAGCATATTGGCAAAGCCCTGGATGATTTCCGGCACCAGACAGGTCTCAACCCCGCCGGCCAGGACAAAATCGCAATCACCGTCCCGGATCATCCTTGCCCCCGTGGCAATAGCATGATTACCTGAAGCGCAGGCCCCCTGCGGTGAAAATATCGGCCCGGTCAAGCCAAGCAGTATTCCCGCCTTGCCGGCCGGCAGGTTGGCGCATAAATTGGGAAGCAGATAAGGACTGACCTTGAACGGACCTTTATTGACATAGCTGTCCATGGCAATCCGGTAAGCGTCAATGCCGTTTAAGGCCGAACCTATCAGGCAGGCAGTGTGCGGCCCGGTCTCCGCATTTATTTCCAGCCCGGCATGGGCCAGGGCCTCCCGGCAGGTCTCCATGGTCAGGAAAACATAATCAGCATTCCAGACCGCCGCCTCTTTAGGATCGACAAAATCAAGCTCAGAGGGATTCCAGTCCGGGATTTCCCCGACAATATTGCTCCGGGTAGTAACTTCACATTTTGTTACCCGGCGAAAACCGGCCCGCCCGCTGACCGCTCCCTGCCATGTTTTGGCAAAGGTGGCCCCCAGGGAGGTTGCGGCCCCGTAGCCGACAACAAATACCCGTCTGTTTTTCGGTGCTTTCATGATTTTTTGTGCCTGTTAACAATTCTCAGGATAGCGCTCAATAAAGTACATCCAGGCAGCGACAAGCCTATAACTGTAAGTGATTCAGGGACGCTGCCATGTACGCGCTCAGGGCTCGTTCATAAATAAATTCACATTTTGAGGTGGTAAATATGATACAGGTTGAGGCGATCATGGGCAGGCAAAACCGCAGGCGTAGCAGGGCTA
>JANTFJ010000405.1 GCA_024763495.1 Desulfobulbaceae bacterium
GGACTTATTATTTTACTTATAAATTCGACTTGTTATGGCAAAAAATTAATAGGCGATTCGTCATTCCGGCATGTTTTTAGCCGGAATGACAGACGAAATTATTCAATTATATTAAATAATTTCAATCAATTATATCAACTCCGAAAGTTGAGAAGTTTATTTAACTCCGTTAATTTTGTCTCGTAAAATACCGGATGGTTTAAAGGTAACAACGCGTCTGGCATCCAGAATCAATTCGTTACCGGTCTGGGGGTTTCTGCCTCGTCTGGCTTTTTTCTGTTTGACATTAAATTTGCCAAAACCGCTGACCAACAAATTATCTCCACTGACAAGACAATCTTTAGCAATTTTTAAAAAAGATTCAACAGTATCAGTAGCCTGAACCTTGGTCAAATTATGGTTCTGGTAAACCTCCTGGACTAAATCAGCCTTTGTTAAAGTCATTCTTTTCTCCTTTTCTGTGCCGCAAACCAGTAATTTTAAAATAAACAATTCTGTTTCAGCGGGTTAGCTCTATCTGAATAGTAAATGTGAATTTTTGGTAACTGCTCACAGTGTACCGCATATTCGGAGTCTTCGCTTACCTCCGCGATCAGTCCGGCTTACGTATGACTAATACGCTGCGCCGACCTGATCACGAAAATCTACGGCCCCCTGTAACCAGTTACAATTACAGGGGGTAGCGAAGTTAGGACGCTTATCCCATGAGTAGTTACAATTTTTAACCAACAACACTGGCCATCTTGAAAATCGGCAGATACATGGCAATTACCAGGCCACCGATCAAACCTCCGAGAAAGACCATCATAAAAGGTTCGATCATGGCTGTCATGTTTTCGACGGCCTGATCTACTTCTTCATCGTAAAAATCAGCAATTTTCCCCAACATGGTATCAAGGGCACCCGTGGCCTCACCGACATTGATCATCTGGACCACCATGCTGGGAAAAACTCCTGTCTCTTCGAGAGGATCAGCAATAGCACGCCCCTCGGCAATACTTTCTGCCACCCGAAAGACTGATTCTTCAATAACTTTATTGCCGGCCGTCTTGCCGACTACTGTCAGGGAGTCCAGAATCGGCACCCCGCTCTGCAGCATGGTTCCAAGGGTTCTGGTAAACTTGGCCACAGCAATTTTACGAATCAAGGAGCCAAATACCGGCATTTTAAGAGAAAGAATATCTATCTGTTTTCTACCCTTTTCAGTAGAATAAATTTTCTTAAAAAGAATAATTAAGGCAAAAATTCCACCGGCAATGAACATAAAATTCTTTTTAAATATCTCACTTATATTAACAACAATCTGGGTTGGTACAGGCAGTGCAGATCCAAAATCAGCAAACATCCTTGAGAAAACAGGGACAACGAAAATAAGAATGACCGTAGTAATAACAAAAGAAATACAAATGCAGATAACCGGATAGGTCATGGCACCCTTGACCTTTTTTTTGAGAATCATACTTTTTTCCATGAAGTCGGCCAGTCTGCTCAAAATAGTATCGAGAATACCACCGACTTCACCGGCATCAATCATGTTGCAATAAAGATTGTCAAATATTTTCGGATGTTTTTTCATGGCATCAGCGAAAGTTGATCCTGTTTCCACATCAGTTTTAATTTCCGTCAATACCTTTTTAAAAGTCGCATTTTCCTGTTGACCTGATAATATCTCCAGGCTCTGCACCAACGGTAGACCCGCGTCAATCATGGTGGAGAGCTGACGGGTGAAAATAACTATGTCCTTGCCGGTTACCTTTGGCTTGAACATGGCAATATTTTCAAAAATATCCTTGGGCTTCTCCTTTATCAGGGTAGGAGAAATACGAATTTTTTTAAGCTGTGATCGGGCTGCAACTTCATTAACGGCTTCAAGAGTTCCTTTTCTTTTGTCACCATAAGAGTTTACGCCCTTCCATATATAAACCGGCATATTGAAAATCCTCAATTAAGTAAAGATATTTAAACTATGAGCTTACTCAAAATTAAATTAGTAAAGATAAGTTGTAATGTGGACATTGAGAGAAGTGATCTGGTTGCAGGCAACCGCAAACGCAGCAGAGCTATGTAGAGGATTGCATAATTGCAAATTCCCTACCTGATTCGGAGTCTGCACTTACCTGTTCATTTAGGATTGCGAAGCATACCTGTGCTGGTCGAGCAGGCCTAAATGGGCGAAGAGGTAAGCACCCTTAAAAACAGGGGCATAAACCCCGACTCCGTGAGATGCAGCTGAATAGTTACTCTAAATGTTCATATTGTGTCTAAGAATGCGAAGTTATTTTTGAGTGAACCCTATATAAGATTTTATATGAAGATTTTTTGAAACTCAACATAAAAGATTTAGTATTTTCGATTTCTTATCATCATTACTCAACGCTGATTTTTTACTGAACTGCCATGGGCTGTTAATTAGCGCCTTACTCCTGAGAAGCTGTCACAAAAAACAAGAAGTTCAGGTAGTAATTTTAGACAATAAATCAATCAATTAACCGCTGAATAATCTTTAATGTTACGTAACTGCTCACAGGGCGCCTAATCTTCGGAGTCTCGCAGGCTCGCTTACCTCCGCGATCAGCCCGGCTTACGTATGACTAATACGCTGCCCCGACCTGATCGCGAAAATTTTCGGCACCCTGTAAACAGTTACAAATTAGGTGGTTAGCGATTATTAGTCCCTTAGAATTAATTTTCGTGTTTTTTATAGCAAGAAATTGAAAACATTCTTTGAAATAAACAACTTGCATCTACTGTTAAGGGACTTATACCCGTTTCAACGCTCACGATAATACATCAGGTATATCGCGGCGTTTAAACGGGTGCAGGGTGGTGTTCATGGAGCGCTTACGCCGTTTGTATTAGAAAGATGTGGGTAACAGGAAGTCCTGGCAAACATCATTTTGCATGATTTCAACCAGTTCCCTGTAGGAGCCCAGCCCTCTGGGCGATAAAAA
>JANTFJ010000406.1 GCA_024763495.1 Desulfobulbaceae bacterium
CTTGATACTCCGGGAACCAAGTTTGTGGTGGGGGATGGGCCTGCAAGAAAAAAACTTGAGCGTAAATATCCTGATGTTCATTTTGCAGGGGTTAAAAGGGGAAGGGAACTGGCTCTCTATATGGCCGCCTCTGATGTGTTTGTCTTTCCCAGTCTTACCGACACGTTCGGCATAGTTATGATTGAAGCGGCAGGGTGTGGTGTGCCGGTGGCCGCATATCCTGTAACCGGTCCCAATCAGATAATAAAAGAAGGCATTAATGGGGCACTTGACACAAATCTGAGGAATGCCGTTGATCGCGCCTTGAGACTTGACGGCGCTATATGCAGGACCACGGCCCTTAAGTATTCATGGCATGAATGTACGCGCCGGTTTGTGTCAAATCTTCACGTATTAAACAGGAATGCCACGCACGTGTTCGATGCGGACAGGAGAATGGAAATCGCATGATTAATCCACAGGAGGCATGACATATGTTTACGGTAGATGAAATTATACAAACGCAATATCCCGGCCTTTCCGGCAAATCTATTTTGCTGAACCGGTTTCGCCTGTTTATGCGCTGGCTGCTTAAGGAAGATATGTTCATTGATTTTGCTCGCAGCTATCCCCATCTCAGGGGAATTGAATTTGTTGAGCAGGCACTTGAATATTTTGATTTTTCCTGCATGTTCTCAGACAGGGAACTTGAAAATATTCCTGACTCAGGAAAAGTGATTATAATTGCCAATCATCCTATCGGCTCACTTGACGGCCTTTCATTGCTGAAACTCATATATGGCATAAGACCTGACGTAAAAATAGTGGCAAATGAGCTGCTGTTTAACTTAAAACCTCTCAGAGAACTGCTGCTGCCTGTCAAGAATACAGGAGGACGCACGCCAAAGTGGCAGATTGTCAATATCATGAAGGCGCTTGAGCAGGAACAGGCTGTGATATTTTTTCCCGCAGGTGAAGTGTCCCGTGTACATGTTTCAGGAATCAGGGACTGCGGATGGAATCCCGGTTTTTTGAAAATTGCAACAAGGACAAAGGCACCTGTTGTTCCTGTCCATATAAGGGGAAGAAATTCCCTGTTGTTCTATTCTGTTTCAATGCTGTGCAAACCCCTATCAACAGCCATGCTTATACGCGAGATGTTCGGCCAGAAAAGTAAGCGGATAAGGTTCAGAATAGGCAAGATTGTGCCCTATTCTTCTTATGCAGGCCTGAGCATATCCCATGGTGCCAAGGCAAAATTGTTTCGGAAGCACCTTTACCATCTTGGAAAAGACAGTGATTCTGTATTCAGGACAAACTCGCCCGTGGCAAGACCCGAGAAACGATACGAGCTGAAAAGAGAGCTGAACAAGGCCGATCTTATCGGGGAAACGGGTGACGGGAAAAAAATTTATCTATATGACTTTATAAAATCATCGCCGGTCATGAGGGAAATAGGCCGCCTGAGGGAAATAGCCTTCAGGGCCGTGGAGGAGGGTACCGGAGACAGGCGCGATCTTGACAAATATGATCAATATTACCGTCATATTATACTCTGGGATGCTGAAGTCCTGGAGATTGTTGGGGCTTATCGATTTGCAGATGCCTCAATGGTGGTAGAAAAAAATGGCATTCAGGGGCTTTATAGCGGCAAATTATTTGAAATGAATCAACAGGGATGCTGGTTTCTAAAAAACGGAATTGAACTTGGACGAAGCTTTATTCAACCCAGGTACTGGGGCCGTAGAGGACTTGATTACCTGTGGAGCGGCATTGGCTCTTTCCTGTCAAAAAATCCCCATTATCGCTATCTGTTCGGACCGGTCAGTATCAGCTCATCCATGCCTGTTCTCGCAAGGGAGCTGCTGATCTGTTTTTACAAGATGTATTTCGGATTTGATAATAATAATATAGCGCCACGAAATCCCCTGATTTTCACCAATTCCATGGCTGACCTTGAAAAAGAATTCTCCGGTACGGATTACAGAGCTGATTTCAGACGGCTTAAAATGTTGCTTGGCAACATGGGGGTATCCATTCCCCCTTTGTACAAACAGTATTCGGAACTCTGCAGACCGGGCGGGGTCAGGTTCCTGGATTTTAATATTGATCCCGAGTTCAATAACTGTGTAGACGGACTGGTGATAGTTGACCTTGAATATCTAAAGGATAAGAAACGGGAACGTTATATGAAAAGGCCATCCGTCCGGAAATGCGCCTGAAAATCATTAGCTTTTTTCACGCCAAAGGCCGCGCCTTATTTTTTGAAACCGGGTGAGGAAATTAAAATTTCACCTTCACCGGCTCAATTGCTGAAAAAGCAATTTTTTATAACCTAATCACCGGATCCTTTCGGCCGGAGTCACTGATGCTGCTTAAAAGGAGGTGAATCACACTGTACTCTCATAGATGTTTGCCCCTGTTCCTGGAGTGCCGATTGTGACGGATGCAGTCTTTTTTTTCGTGGAACCGGCACTTGGACAACCGTTTGTTTGTGTAGAGCGTTTTCCATTTAACAGTACGAACCAGACAGCTGAGGAGTTCTCTCCCCATGGCAGACAAAAGAAGCAACAAAACCTTCATACTTGACACCAACGTCATTCTGCATGATTCAACATGCATCAATCACTTCGACGAACATGACATTATCGTTCCCATCACTGTCCTTGAAGAACTCGATCACTTCAAAAAAGGAAATCAGACCCTCAACTACCATGCACGTGAGTTTGTCCGGACCCTTGACAGCCTGAGCGCCAACAAGCTGCTTAATGGAGGAGTGTCAATAGGTACAGGCAGGGGACGGATTTCCATAAAGCTCGAACAGAAACTGCATCCTGACCTGGCACAGCATTTCCCTGCTACTGCCAAACCGGACCATCAGATTCTCAATATAGTTTACCACCTTGTGAAAGAGGAGAACTCCAGGACCTTTATCCTGGTAACCAAGGATGTGAATCTGAGGATGAA
>JANTFJ010000407.1 GCA_024763495.1 Desulfobulbaceae bacterium
TATCGCGAGCGTTGAAACGGGCACATGGCGGCATCCCTGAAACGCTTACAGGCCGTGCCTTCCCAAAAGTCAAGGTGTGGTTTATTGATCGCTATCCCTGAATTCCAACACATTTCCACCTCAAAAAAAAATCCCCGAACCAATATAAAAATTGATCCGGGGATTCCCTGTTTTTCCACGAATTACATACACGATTCATCATCTCTGATCCACGGATATGATGAATTATACTTTTCAGACAGGTATTCTGACTTCCGGTTCAACCTACTTGCCGCGTCTTCCCATCTATCATTAAAACAGACAGTGACATTGCTGCGGCTTTCGTCCCCGGTTACAGCGGCGGGCCCGTCCCGGATTCACACCGGGTTCCCTGTTATAAAATTTACTAAGAGCTCACTCAAAAATAAATTAGTAGAATGCGAAGTTATTTTTGAGTGAGCCCTAATCTCAAAAATCTCCGACACCATGTAACCAGTTACAATTACGAGGGTTAGCGAAATTATGAAGTAAATGTTCGGCTGGCACCCCACGGA
This sequence comes from Desulfobulbaceae bacterium, assembly GCA_024763495.1. Classification (GTDB taxonomy): domain Bacteria; phylum Desulfobacterota; class Desulfobulbia; order Desulfobulbales; family SURF-16; genus JANTFJ01. Next base: position 534 of record JANTFJ010000407.1, read on the forward strand.
GTCGGAGTTTATGCCCTGTTTTTAAGGGTGCTTACCTCTTCGCCCGTTTAGGCGTGATTCACATAGTATACTATAATGAACACGCAGAAACGAACAAATTCCAGGGCACGATCCGAACATTTAAAGGGGTAGAGAAGGGTAGCTTTTACCCAACCCGAATATTTACATTATGAAGCTTACCCTTGTGAGTAGTTACCTTATTTTTTAATAAAGCAAGAAATAAAATTTACCGCGAAACAGAAGTCAAGTCAACAGGAAAAATAATTCAAATTATCCGCTGCTGAGGTAAGGACTTTTTTGCTACTCTTCTCAGTACCCCTGTAGGAGCCCAGCCCTCTGGGCGATAAAACATGGAGCAAAGCTCACAGTCGGACATGAGTTTTAAGGCGTAAGCAGTTACCGTTCAGTTACAGTAAAATCAAAAGAATCTTCATCAATTATCCCATCTGCCGGACTTCCGACATATCCATGGTAGGTATAGAGCCCAAGAGGAGCATTTGCCGGGATAAGGTGAGAAATATATCCGGATGCCGAACCGCCCGGCGCAAGGACCAGCCGGGCGGGACCAAGCAGATAGGATGATTCGGGATAAACATCTCCAGCCGGCATTGTGACGTTTGAGCCAACATAAATCGTCTGTTCAGAATCAATATTATTACAGATAGTCACATTATAGCCCAGGGCATCCCCCTCAGCGAGCTTAACTCCTTCACTCGGATTCAGGCTGATGCTGACCGGAACTGAAAGGTTCGGATTCCAGCCGGCAAGCCGGGCAAGCATCCACCAGAAAGCCCTGGCCTTGACGTTACAGTTTAAGGATTGAGAATGAGCACAGGAACATGAATCACAAAGGTCTGAACCGGGATGCTCATTACACCATTCCACGGCCCAGTTACCGCCACTGTAATCACAGTTATCATTAGCGCCCTGATCCAGATAATCATTACCGTCAGGATCATATCTTTCAATATCGGCAAAATCAAAGAGTACCTTGTCATTGGCACGGCAATATGCCCGGATCTGTTCATTCCTGACATTAAGAGTACCGTTTGCTCCCGTTCCATCAAGATGACCGGTCATGTAAATAAAAAGCATCTCCGGGTATTCGGTTTCAAACAGATCCAGGCTGTTAAGATAACTTTGAATATAGTTTTCCGACGCGGATGAAACCTGACCGCACCAGGACCACATGGAAAAACCGTAACTACCGGTATCAGCTACAGTACGGGTTCTATTTTTCCCTGATTCACCATCCCAGTAATCATCAGGAGAAATATACGTTTCCGGAGGATTACCATCATACATCCGAAAAGCCGGAGGATCTTCAACAGGTGGCAGGCCTTCGCTGGTACTCGTTCTAATCGCCACGCTGTATTCCATATTCTGCGATTCAAGATTCAGAATACCGGAAGTAATCTGGGACCCATGCGAAGTATGAGCATAATGAAAGGCAAGTTGTTTGGCCTGTTCCAGCCACCAAGAGGGGATTTTGGATAAATCCGTACAGGTATGATCAATGATAATTGGTTCCGCCAGACAGACACTGCTGAATATTGCAAGCGACACGAAACTCATAAAGAAGGCTGTCTTTTTTTTCCTAAAAAAACTATTTTTCCAGGTCATTTGATTCCTCCATCAGCTTATTCTTGATCCCGCCTTTTCCTCAGCGGCAAAAGCATTCAACCATTGGTAAGCGTTCACCAGCACCGCACGGAGTCTACGCTTACCATGAACACCACCCGGCACGCGCCAACCCAGCGACATACCGATGTCTTATCGCAGGGCTTAGAGCACACACATGTCGGTGTCCCTGAATCCCTTACATTTATGATGTCTGTTGATTTGATAGGATTTTCGTTCGAGGTCAAGGCATACGAAAAATTTTACCGCAGGCATGTGCTTGATATTCCGATGATAAAATTTTTCGTATAACGCAGAGATCGGACTAAAACACATTAAATCAACGGGCTCATTTATGGGGTTGTCGCTCTGCCTGGCTGTACTTGATTAAGCGCTGTCTATCTTATGGTGCCCCCGGCAGGAATCGAACCTGCGGCACCAGGATTAGGAATCCTGTGCTCTATCCCCTGAGCTACGGAGGCAATTTACTGATATCAAAAGAAGTTTAGAGCTTCCAGCTTTTTCACCATTCAAGAGAGTTGAAAAAAATGTCGGATATTCAAGCGTAAACCACTAAAATTGAAAAAAACTTTTACACCAATTTCCGCTTTACTGCAAGCTTTCTTCCAGCTCTTATCAGTAAGCATTCGTAACACGTTCAGCAGGGAGTAAACATTTGCATCATTTAAGTCTCAAAGCTTTTTTCCAAGACTCAGCTTGAAAAAAGAGGCCCCTTCGGGGCAGTTGAATCTGCAATCATGATGCATATATTTATTGAGTATAGACCTCGTG
>JANTFJ010000408.1 GCA_024763495.1 Desulfobulbaceae bacterium
TCAGGGTCGGTTCCCTGGCCCGGATCATGGGGATCGATCTGGTTGGTGTAAATTTCTTCCCCCATATCAAAAACAATTAAGGCGATATTACGAATTTCACTGTTTTCCACCAGATCTGTTTTATGCCTGATGATATAAGAAACATGTCCCATCCCCCGACCGGTTTCATCTTCCGGCGGCAGGAAACCGATCTCCACCGGCGGCGGCCAGCCCGTTTCCGGATCAATGGAATAAAAATGGGCCGATACCACCCCGGTATTTACATCAATGCCGGCATTGATTCGAACCTCAAAATTCACCTCGTTGCAGGTCATCGGCACCACGGTTTCAAAGGATGTTGTCCCTGGCGGCACCGGGATAAAATGATCGCCAAAACCGATTTCCGTGAGCTGGAAGCTGCTCGGCTCCAGGCCGTCCTCCAGTTGGTTGCTGATGTCTACCTGTTGGGCGGGTACCAGGGCCGCAGTGTCGTTTTCAAAGTCTATACGATAGGGAATAATGCTGTCCGCCTTAATATAATGTTGGGGGCCGTATCCGGCCGGGCCGGTCAGGGAGTTCGGGTCTCGACTGTTGCCGGAGTCCGCGTCTCCGGTAGAGCCTATGTCGGGCGGGACGCAGGCGGCAAAGGCGGTAAAGGGAAAAAAGAAAGCAGTGAGCAGGACAACGGCAGAGGTAATTTTTAAGAATTTCATAGTTATATTCCAAACTGAAAAAAACGAAAAAAAGAGGGCTGCCGGGCCTTAATCATTCCTTACAAAACAAATACCCATAGCGGAATCAGAGGGGGGTAATTTTCTATTATGACCCTTTTTTATTGAATGCCAATACTCCAATTGATGTCAAGGCTTTTTTAAAAAATACAAAAAAATTTCGGTTTGACAGAGAAAACCATCGTTCTTGGATTTCTGTGCTCAGCGTGCCGACTGGCTTCGTAACTATTCAACTCCACCTCAATCTTTGCCCATTTAGGCCTGCTCGAGTAGCAGCGGTTGATACTGATTACCAGATTGCCCTGGATATCGTATAAACAGCTTTCCGCTTATTGCCGCGATTGGTGTAAGGGCTCGTTCATAAATAAATTCACATTTTGAGTAGGAAGGTTAAGATTGACAAATCGAAGTTCTAATGAAAAAGGCAGGTAATTCTGAAAAATCACCTGCCGTCTTCAAATCCGAGCTTATCGCAGAGAAGGTAAAATTTGGGCAAGAATAGGTGTTGCTGAGGATGTATTTGGCAATCTTAACCAGGCAAATTGTCTTAATATATTTTCAGTGTAGCATCTACTGGATTTTCTCAAACAGAATTATACACGGTCTAACCAATATCCTGGTTTTCTGCTGTTGTGCATGACCGCAACTACATAAATCAAGTTATCATCATGTATCCGGTAAATTACAGAAAATGGAAACCTGGAAAGAAGAAATCTACGAAAATAAGTTTGGAATCGGGGCCATGTGCGCGGTAATTCCATAATTGCCTGATAAGCGGCTTCAAGCTCATTAATAAAATCATCTCCAAGACCTTCAACCTGCTGTTGATACCATGTGTAAGAATCTTTTACCTCACATGATACATCAGGATGAAATCGTAAAACCACCATCCCTTAAAATCCTTTAACTTCTTTCTTGATATCGTCCCATGACACCGGAGTAACTTTGCCGGAAATTATTTCATCGTATCTCTGTTCTGCCAACTCCCCCCAGGCCTGGTCGACACCTTCATCCTGCCTTGTGTCAAGCGAAGAAATTAAACAGTGAGCAATCAGTGCCCTTTCACCGGAACTAAAACACTTTATTTTTTCGATAAAACCTCTGACATTGTTTGATTTGTTAACTGTTGTATTCATGTCTGCCCCGATTTTAAAGGTTGTGTAAAATAAAAATGACCCATCGCCTATTTTCTTATTTTCTTAACTATATAGCACCATACCAGTTAGCTCAAGGGGAATCACTTTAAACAGGCCACCAAATTTTTGTGCGGCCATCTGAGAACAAACCGCTTAGCAGTGAAATCAGTTTTCGATGCGGACAAACAATGGGAGCTTTACCTTCTTTGTCAGATTATTTTTTCGCCATTTTTCATCACTGGCAAACAGCAATTTACCATTTCGCAGCATTCTGCTCATGGCCAGATGTTTATCAGATAATTTTTCCAGTGGTGCGACAATTAAAGTAACTGGATTTTTTTCTTTTGCAAGTATTCTTGCCTTGCTGACAGTGGCAACCATAGATACAGGACATTGCTCCGAGACAAAAGCAATAATTTTGCTGCCTTTAATGTCCCCAAAATTCAAAGTGATATCCTGGTTTGATTTCTCTAATTGAAGATCATCGGGGAAGGTGATGTTTTCTGCTGAATCTCCCGGGCAGTATGCCGCATCTTTATAGCGGTCAATAATCAATGAGGCAAGGGTCACCATACTGCGGTTGTAATAGAGAGACACACAATAGCTGATTGTTTTCCATTCAGGGATATGGAGTGAAAGGGTTCTGAGCCAGTCGGCGACTCCAGCCAGCACCTCTTGCTGGTATCGTTTTTTGATCTCGGTGGCCGGTGCCCCGGCAACATGATAATCAACATACTCGTGCATCATGAATGACTGGGATATGAGCCGCCGGATCATGTCGCTGTGCCTGAGGCTGTGGAAATTATTTGCCACAAACTGCTGGAATTCCTTTTTCTTTGCCTACAACTCAGCAACAGTATGAATAGTATGACTGGAGTCCAGTAATTCTTTGGCCCGGATCATCAGGGCGGCAAAGGGGTATTCTTCCGGAACCGGGGTCTTAGCAGTCAATGCCTGGTAAAGACACTGGTTTTCTTTGCTGGAAACAAAGGTGGGGGGGCGCCAGGATTGCTGATCTGTACGGTCAAAGGCTTGTCGCCGAGGATTATTGGGTACGTTTGGCCTTGTGTAAATACGAGCAGAGCAAGCCCACGATA
>JANTFJ010000409.1 GCA_024763495.1 Desulfobulbaceae bacterium
TCGCTCTGCGACGTTGTATTGCCGAGCGCCGAATCAGCTATCCGGTGGCAATTTCAAACAGGGCGCTGCTGGATGGTTATGAGGTGGGCGCGATTCCTCTTACCGTACTCATTGACGCTGAAGGGATTGTCCGCTACCGTCATGCCGGGCAATTCCGCTATAAGGATATGGCGACCAGGATAGAGGCGCTGCCCGGTAAGCCTGCGGCGAAGTGATGCCGCGGAAAACTTCTGGCGAGCCTTTCCGGGATATCCTTCGAGCCGCTTCACAAGTTCCGGAGACACCATATTTAATTATTTACAGAGGGTAACTGCTTACAGGGTACCGCATATTCGGAGTCTCCGGCACCCTGAAAACAGTTACAAATTAGTCACTTAGAATTAATTTTCGTGTTTTTTACACCCCTTAAAGGGGTACTGAAAAGAGTGGCAATAAATTGAAAACTTTCTTTGAAATAAACAACTCGAAGGTCTCACTATGTTCGCTATCTGCATCTACTGTTAAGAGACTTATACCCGTCAAGCGAGGACTAAACAGAGTCCAGAGCATTAATTTCTCTTCCAGTTTATCTGGGCTAGGAGTTAGCGAATATTAGATGCCTACCCACGTGAGTAGTTACTTTTTATTTTACAATTTCTCACCCCTCATACCACATATTGCCATCAATCAGCAATTCACTCCACATAATTGTTTTCCTTTAGCAAGGTTATTTAGCCATTGCATGATATCTGGTTTATGCCATGCTACTTTCTATTTATCTCCATATCAATTTCAAAATAAATATGCGGGCTGAGTAACAGAGGTTATGTAAAATGGCCAGGGATCCTCCGTCGGAATCCGAGTGGCGAACATTTTATGCCCGGCTTTGTCGACTGATAACGCTGTATCGTGACTCGACAGTGATACGGGGAGTATGGATTATGAGATTAGAAATTATTTTTTCTGGAATTATTTCCAGCGGTATTATATCCTTTTTAAAATTATAAATTGTAAATTATAACTAGTTATGATTATTTATTTTATCTGAAAGGTAAAGAGATGTTCAAACAAGCAAGTAATGGTCAACATCCGGTTAGGGATAAATTATCATCCATCCATTCTACGACAAACGTACAAAAAACATTATCAAATTTTCAAAATGACTTGCGATTATTAATCAGTAATCAAGCTCTAGATCTGAAAAACGTCTACCTGAAACTTGAGGAAGAAAGTCACAAGCTACAAAAAACCAGAGAAGCAATGGCAAAAAAAGAAAAAAAAATAAACAGTCTTATTGATGCCAGTAGTGATCTGGCCTGGGAAATGGATAAAAATTTTATAATCACCTATGTCAGCCCTGAAATTTTTGATTTTCTGGGCTATAAACCAGATGAAATTATAACCACATCATTTACTAAACTTATTTCTCCGGCGAATGAGGATAAAATCAAATTTCATATTAATGAAAGCATAAAAAAACAATGCGCTTTTCGTCATCTTGAATGCGAAGTTTTACATAAAAACGGCAAAAAAGTAAAATTAGAAACAAATGGAGTTCCTTATGTTTCCCCTGTGGGAAGTATTCAGGGTTTTGTCTGCGTTTCCACGAATATCAACAAACAGAAAAAAATGGAGCTTGAAATTTTCAAGGCCAGTAAACTTGAATCAATGAGTGTTCTGGCTGGTGGCATTGCTCACGATTTTAACAATATGTTGACCGCGATAAACGGCAACATTGTCCTGGCAAAAGCAATATCCGAACCTGGCAGTAAAATAGAAAATATTTTGAATTCAGCACAACACGCCTGTAGAATGGCAACCGGCCTGACCAGACAACTGCTGACCTTTTCCAAGGGAGGAGAACCGGTTAAGAAAATTGTTTATATCCGCGAGACAATAAAAGAAGCGGTAAACTTTTCTTTGCGCGGATCAAATGTGAAATGTGAATTTGACATTCAGGATGACCTTTTACCGGTGGAGATAGATGAAGGACAAATCTGCCAGGTGGTAAACAATTTGACTATAAATGCTGCGCAGGCCATGCCTGATGGCGGTATGTTAAAAATGACCGGAGAAAATATAGTAATAGGCGAGCATGATTTTCAACCATTGTCTCCCGGCAGCTACATCAAACTGCAGATAATTGATCATGGCATCGGCATTGCAGAAGAAGATCTGGTTAACATTTTCGATCCTTATTTTACTACAAAAGAAAAAGGCAATGGATTGGGGCTGACAGTATCATATGCCATAATAAAAAATCATGGCGGACATCTCAGGGTAAAATCCAAAAAAGGGTCAGGTACATCTTTTCTCATTTATCTACCAACAGCACAAGAAAATTTTGTCAAAAAAAATAAAACATATAACAAAACAACCAGTCCGGATATCGACCATTTAAGAATTCTCCTGATGGATGATGAAGACATTGTGCTTGAGACCTCAAAACTTCTATTGATTCATCTGGGTCACGAAGTGACTACGACAAAAAACGGCAATGAAGCAGTTACTGAATTTATCACGGCAAAAAAAAATAACAGGCCTTATTCTCTTGTTATTCTGGATTTAACAATTCCCGGCGGTTTAGGCGCTCAAGACACAATAAGCCGTTTAAAACTGCTTGATCCAAAAATAAAGACCATCGTTGCCAGTGGTTACAGTAATGCTCCGGAGATGATTAATTTTGCCGATTACGGATTTGACGGTGCCATTGTCAAGCCCTATGATCTTGAGAGCCTCAGTACCATGCTGATGAAAATTACCACTGATCTGAAAATGGCCGGTATGGGCGCTGACAGGTAAGCGAATTTGCGAGACTCCGGATCCGAGCCCGGAACGCAGTTACAAAATGTAACTACTCACGGGGTAAGTACCTTAAGTTCGCTACCACCCGTAATTGTAACTGTTTACAGGGTGCCGGAGATTTTTGTCATCAGTCCGGTGCCGCCATAGTCATACGTAA
>JANTFJ010000410.1 GCA_024763495.1 Desulfobulbaceae bacterium
GAAGGCACGGCCTGTAAGCGTTTCAGGGATGCCGCCATGTGCCCGTTTCAACGCTCGCGATAATACATCAGGTATATCGCGGCGTTTAAACGGGTGCCGGGTGGTGTTCATGGAGCGCTTACCCCAGGTTTTATTTTTGAGTGAATCCTTACGGTTCGATAACAATATGAAAAATGCCGAAAGTATTATTGCCATTGCTTTACTCTGGACAGGCTGGTGCGTCTGCCACAGCCTGCTTATATCCCGTCCTGTAACGGCTTTAATGCGCCACAGGCTGGGCCGGCGCTATGCCTGGTATCGCCTGGCCTACAATCTGTTCAGCGCGGCCAGCCTGTTGCCGGTAGTTTTTTATCATTATTCTTTGCCGCGGCAGGAACTTTTCAGCTGGCATGGTTGCTGGATGTTGTTACAGGGCGTTTTGCTGGTCTATGCGTTTGTCATGTTTCTCCAGGGCTTAAAGGTTTATGATATGCCTTATTTCTTAGGCATAAGACAGATCAGAGCATATCAGAAAAATGAAGAAGAAAATCTGCCCTTCCGAACAGATTGCCGGACAATTGTCCGCCATCCCTGGTATTCCGCCGGAATTGCCCTGGCCTGGGCGGCAGGAGATATCAGCGATGTGACCCTGGTGGCCAAGCTGATTATCACTGTTTATTTTGTGATTGGCGCAAAACTGGAAGAGAAGAAACTGCTGGCTGAAATTGGTGAGCCATACCGTGAATTCTGCCGTGATATTCCTATGCTGATTCCGTTTGTTCGCGGATAATCCTGTCCTGCCACTCTTCAATTTGATCCCGGTAAAGATCAACCCCTGATTCCATGCCGCATGACCCGCATACTACCCTGGCATTATGTCAGCGGCCGCAGAGCCGGGCCTTACCGTTGCAATATATACAGGATAACTCCATCTCATCATCGTCTTCGGGCTTATTCAGGGTATGTTTTCTGTGATTTTGAGTCATTCATTATTATGCTTCAGCGAAAAAGATAAGTAACCCGCGCTCAGGCATCATGAGAGCGGGCGTTTTTCATGTTTGTCCGGTAGGCGAGATGGAATATTGCCCCCTATCTTATCGCCTCGACCGAAAATTCGCCTCTGGTATCCCTGGTAAGGACGTAACCCTTGTCCCTGGTAAAGTAAAAATCGATTATATCCTTGGCAACATCAGCGGAAGTCCAGGTTTCGGCAATCTGGTTGTTGCGCCAGGTCAGGCCGATAATAGAGTCTTCGCCCCCGGTATTTCTTCCCAGCACCCGGTTTATGCTGTCACCGACAACCGCGGCAACAGGCTGCCTTTCCTTGTTGATCAGGAAACACTGGTTGTCATATTTTGTTTCCAGGATAAAACGGCGGGGAGTAAAAAGCATTCTATGTGTCTGTTTGTCAAAACCTCCGGTGTTGTATTCCTCCTTTTTTAATTTCTTGGGATAGGCAACCTCTCGGTAATCACCGTATTTCCGAGGGCTGACAGCATAGACCTTTTCTTCGGGGACATAATAGCCGTAGACCTCATTGGATGGTTCGATAATATAAATCTGATCCTTGTTGACCGGGTCAAAATTAAACTGGTAAAGCGAGTAAATTTCCGCTGCCGGGCCGTAAAGTTCTCCTCTTTTTACGGTTGAGCTGTGAGAATCATAAACCAGGCGGAAAATAGGACCGTCATACTGGTCATAAGGTTCCTGGGTCTGGCCCAGGGCAACCGGTTGTCCGGATCGATCTTCAATAACACGCAGGTAGTAGGGCAGATTACGGGCCATGGTCAATAAATGACCATTTTTCCAGGTCAGGACCATGGAGCATAACCGGTTATCAGTGCTGTCGGCAAAATTTGTCTTTTTTGTCAGGGTGACCAGCAGTTCGCTGCCGCCCTCACCATCTAAATCAATAGTGTGCAGATGAAGGGGAATAATTTTTTCTTCGCTGAAATTAAACTGTTCAACAGGATCAAGATGACCATTGTTAAAATGAAAGATAAACACGCCATGCTCATTGAGCAGACAGACCTCATTTATCTGATCCGCGTCAAGATCGGCAATGACCATTCTCTTATAATCCTTGCCTGACAATTTATAAAATTCCTGCTCAGATGGACTGAGAGTTCTGGCATGGAAAGGCAGAGCCGGTTCCTGCTGCCCATAAAGGGCCGGTGGATATGATCCCGGGGGCGGCTGGTAAACCGGCTGTCCGGCAGGCGGGAAAACAAGCGGGGCCTTTTTTGCCGAAGCCAGCTGAATTTCCTTTCCGGCTTCCCGAACCAGCGGGGTATTGGGAGAAGCAGGAGCCGACATTGAATAAAGGGTGTCTTTTGAATAAATCGACTGAATTTTGCAGACCAGGGATTGCTCGCTCTGTTCCAGACGAACCAGGATGCCGTAACGGGCCGGACTGTCGGAAATTTCCGGACTGCTCAACTCAACCACCTCAAGATTACGGGCCAGCAGGCCGCTTAGCAGCTTCTGGTATGGGCCAAAAGAATCCTTGAGCCTGACATTGGTATAAAGATAGATTGTCGGTGAGGCAGGGATTACGATATTATCATGCAGCCGCAGCTCCTTGCCTACGGTCATTACTTTTTCGGCGATGACATTATTGCCGAACACGGAAACGACCTTGATCAGGGTTGACGGTTCCTGGAGATAGATGGGGTGATCGTCATTGCTTGTGACCAGCAGTTCCGAGCCCCGGGCCGGCTGTTTTTTGCCCTCCGGCAGGATAAACACCACCCGATTGCCGTTCATCTCGCTCACTGTTCCGAGCTGATCATAAACCGGGGGAAAGCGTTTGTGGAGAAAGGTCAGGACATCCTCCCACTGACTGCCGGCCCAGGCCGGGGTAATAAAAAGGAGGGAAAAAATAATCAGCAGAAATGTTGGTTTGTATTTATTCATTGAGAAATTACTTTCATAGAAGGTTATCGGCATGACTGGTTATTA
>JANTFJ010000411.1 GCA_024763495.1 Desulfobulbaceae bacterium
CTCATAGCATGAATTTCAGGGAACTCGCTTCGCTCCCACCCTGACCTACACAGGTTCATGCCCACGCCATGGCGATGCCCACCCTGACCTACACAGGTTTATGCCCACGCCATGGCGATGTCCCCCCCGTAGGTCAGGTTGCGCAAAGCGTTACCTGACAGAATTCTGACAGAACAAACTCAATCCCAGCCGGTCATGGCTGTTTCGTAAATTTGTATTACCTCTTCAAGGGTTGGTTTACGGGGATTATTTTCCACCGGCCTGGTCACGGTAAGGGCGATTTCAGCCATCTCCGGGATTTTTTCCACGGGAATATCGAGGGCGGCAAGGCTGGTTGGAATATTAACATCATGATTAAGATTCCACACTGCGTCCACAACGCTTCCCGCGGCTTCCCGCAGACCAGCCCCTTCGATTTCATTACCAAGCAGGACGGCAATGTCGGCAAATTTTGCCGGATTACCGATAATATTGTAATCCACTACATATGGCAGCAAGACGGCATTAGCCAGGCCATGGGGAATACCGAACATCCCGCCCAGGGGGTAGGCCATGGCATGAACCAGTCCGACACCGGCAGTGGCCAGGGCCTTGCCGGCCAGCAGGCTGCCCAGCAGCATTGCCGAACGGGCCTCGATATTATCACCATTGGCGAAGGCCTGGCCCAGGTTGGCGCTGATAAGTTCCATGGCCTCCCTGGCATACATATCGGAAACTGCATGAGACTGAGTGGATACATAGGCCTCCAGGGCATGGGTCAAGGCGTCAATGCCGGGTGCGGCAGTTACCGGGGGTGGCAGGGTCAGGGTCAGGGCCGGATCAAGAAGGGCCGCGTCAGGATAAAGAGGGGCGCCGTTCATTCCGCCCTTGCTGCCGGTCTCTTCATTTATAAAGACGGCGGTAAAGGTTACCTCTGCCCCGGTTCCGGCAGTAGTCGGCACCATGATTTTTGCAAGTCCGGGTTTTTTTATCTTGTCCAGGCCAAGATAATCTTCGGCTTTTCCACCATTGGTAACCAGAATAGATATTGCCTTGGCCACGTCCATGGCTGAGCCGCCTCCAACGCCGACTATACAGTCTGCGCCCATTTTTTTAGCAATTTCAGCACCTTCGTCTGCCAGTTTTAATCCAGGTTCAGGATCTATATGGGAAAAAATTTCATAGGTGATCCCCTCATTATCAAGAGGATTGGTAATTTTCTCCGCCAGTCCCACCCCCTGTAAATTAGGATCAAGTACCAACAATACTTTACTGCCTGCGGCATTTCGGACAATGCGGCCGAGATTGTCTATCATTCCCACCCCAAAGTGGATACTTGTCGGCTGAATGACTGAAATTTTTTGAGAAGCAAGCATAATTTACACCTTTTGCAGTTTTAATTTTTTTAATGCTGCATATGTTAATTAGTTATAATATAGTAACTATTCAGGTAGGGGTGAAAAACTGCCCAAACCACCGACCTGTAACCAGTTACAATTACAGGGGTTAGCGAAGTTAGGACGCTTACCCCATGAGTAGTTACCACCGGGGAACAAATCTTCGTAAAACTCAGGCCTGTAAGCGTTTGCCAGTTACGTTCTGTCAGGTAAGGCTTTGCGCAACCCGACCTACGGGGTATCATCGCCATGGCGTGGGGCATGGCACCTGTGTAGGTCATGGTGCGAGCGGAGCGAGTTCCATGACATTAATGTGTAACCGTTCACCTGGGACTGCGCCCTGTGAGCAGTTACAATATATATGTTAAGCGCAATAATTTATCCCCAAGGTTGAATTGTAACTGAAATACTACTTTAGTCAGCCGCTATATGCCAATAAAAATACGGATTAAAAACAAAAAATGGAATATACACTCAGTAAATCAGAAAAAAAGCGGCGGGCCAAAATGGTTGAAAAGCTGGCCGGGGAACTGGTTATGCTTTCACCTGTTGAAATAAATAAACTGGACTGCGCTGCTGAGATTAAGGAAGATCTGCGTGAAGCCGGTAAACTGAAGGGGGGAGCACGGAAAAGGCTGATTAAATACATAACCAAGGTTTTGCGCCGGGAAAACTGTGAACCGCTGTTGGATTTTCTCAGTAAACGAAAAGGGTCAAAGCTGAAAAAAAACAGGGACTTTCATGAGCTTGAACGGCTGCGGGATGATATTCTCAGTGACACAATCCAGGCTGACCGGGAAGCGCGTAGTTATGCTGAAAATCTTGCTCAGGACTGGGTCGCGCCGACTGTTGAAATTGCTTTAAAAAAAATGCCCGGCCTGGACAGTGATGCCTTGATGAAGTCTGCCCGCAGTTACTGCCGGACGCGCAAGGCTGCCCACAGCCGGGAAATTTTTCGAACCTTGAAGGCGGCTGCCGAGGATCTGCGTTTTTCAGAGGGCGGAACCGGAAGATAAAAAGAGGAAAGTAATGGAATATAAAAAGGGAAATGTTGATCGGGTTTTTGCGGTTCGTTTTGACGAAGGAGATGATTTTCTGGAAGGTATGCTGGAGCTTATCAAAAAAGAAAACCTGCGTTTCGGCTGGTTCCATGTTATCGGCGGTTTACGCCGGGCCGGGGTAGTAACCGGGCCCAGGGAGCCGGTCATGCCGCCTGAACCGGTCTGGCGCCAGGTTGATGATGCCAGGGAGACCCTGGGCACCGGTTCTATTGCCTGGGATGAAAACGATGAACCTAAAATTCATCTCCACGCGGCCCTGGGACATCACGGCGACACCTTAACCGCCTGTATTCGTAAAGATACTGAAGTTTACCTCGTTCTTGAAGTTTATATTTTTGAGATCAGCGGAATTAATGCCGGGCGGCCCTGGTACGAAAAAGGCGGTTTTAATCGTCTTAGTTTTATTGATAGCGATCAATAAACCACACCTTGACTTTTGAGAAGGCACGGCCTGTAAGCGTTTCAGGGATGCCGCCATGTGCCCGTTTCAACGCTCG
>JANTFJ010000412.1 GCA_024763495.1 Desulfobulbaceae bacterium
GCTTACCTCCGGCTAAAGACATGCCGGAATGACGAGCGAGTTTTATTGGTGATGTTATATGACTTCAAATACTTATCTCAAGTCAGAAAGTTGAGTAGTATACTATAGTGAATCACGCCGAAACGGGCGAAGGTGGGGTGCTAGCCGAACATTTACGGCAGGTTAAAATTTTATCTTGTGTTTATCTGCTGTTTTACCTTATATTGTGGTCTGGTTTTGTTTGTCATACACTATTTAGTGCTGTATACTTAGAGTTCACGCAAAAATAACTTCGCATTCTCAGGCGTAATCTGAACATTTAGAAAAGCGATCCGCAATTATGCAATCCCGGAACGTAACCCTGCTACGCCTGCGGTTGCATGCAATTAGATCACTTCTTCAAATGTCCACATTATACTTTATTTCTACTCATTTATTTTTGAGTGAATCTTTATCAGTATGACAACGCTCAATAAAGTATATCCAGGCGGGGACAATCCCTAACGTCTGGATAGATACATGATTGGATAAATCTCAGAGAGAAAAAATGTTAAAAAATAATGAACTTGAACTGCCTTCCAGCGCGACAATTCCTGTTTTTGCCGATAATGCCAAAACCGTACTTGAACGCCGTTACCTGAAAAAAGATGAACATGGAGAGGTTCTGGAAGAACCACAGGATATGTTATGGCGAGTGGCCCGCACCATTGCCGCGGCTGATCTGCTGTATCAGCCGGAGAAGCCGGTGGCTGAACTTGCTTTTCAGTTTTATGAAATGATGGCCCGGCTGGATTTCCTGCCCAATTCCCCTACCATGATGAACGCGGGTCGGGAACTGGGCCAGCTTTCCGCCTGTTTTGTCCTGCCGGTGGAAGACTCTATGGAAAGTATTTTCGAGGCAGTAAAACAGACAGCCCTGATTCATAAAAGCGGCGGAGGCACCGGGTTTTCTTTTTCCCGGATCAGGCCTCGCAATGATGTTGTTCATTCCACAAAAGGGGTTTCCAGCGGCCCTATTTCATTTATGAATGTCTTTGACGGAGCCACGGAAACCATTAAACAAGGGGGTACCAGGCGCGGGGCCAACATGGCTATTCTCCGGGTAGATCATCCTGATATCATGGATTTTATCAAGGTCAAGGCGGATTTGTCCCAGCTTAATAATTTTAATCTGTCCGTGGCTATTACTGATGATTTCATGCAGGCTGTCGAGAATAATGAGGATTATGACCTGTTGAATCCCCGTAACAACGAAGTGGTGGCCCGTAAGAGCGCCCAGAAGGTTTTTCGCCAGATCGTAAAACAGGCCTGGCTTTCCGGGGAGCCCGGCATTGTCTTTATCGACCGGATAAACGCTGATAATCCTACTCCGGAAGTAGGATTGATCGAGAGTACAAATCCCTGTGGAGAACAACCCCTGCTCCCCCATGAATCATGCAACCTTGGTTCGCTTAATCTCTCCCACATGGTCAAAGAAGGCAAAATTGATTTTACCAAACTAAAGGATACTGTGGAACTGGCCGTGCATTTTCTTGACAATGTGGTTGATGTTAACCGTTATCCTCTGGCCATTATTAAAAAAACAACCAGGCAGAACCGGAAAATCGGTCTGGGAGTCATGGGTTTTGCCGATATGCTTATCCAGCTGGGTCAGCCCTATTCCTCACCGGCAGCGATCAAAACCGCAGAAGATGTCATGGGGTTTATCGAGCAGACAGCCAGGGATGCCTCCAGCCGCCTGGCCGAGAAACGGGGCTCTTTTCCTAATTTCAAGAAAAGTATTTACGTCTCGGTCTCTGGGGCGCGGCCCATGCGCAATGCTACCCGCACCACCATTGCCCCCACCGGGACCATTAGTCTACTGGCCGGCTGCTCCAGCGGGGTGGAACCCCTGTTTGCCGTGGCTTTTATCCGGCGGGTAATGGATAATGACGAATTTTTTGAGGTTAATTCAATTTTCGCAAAACTTGCCAATGAGAACAATTTTTATTCAAAGGCGTTGCTGAAAAAGATTGCTGAGCGGGGCAGTGTCCAGGGGATAGAAGAAATTCCCCGTAAATACCGGCGGATTTTTGAAACCGCCCATGATATTACCCCGAAAAATCATATTGATATCCAGGCGGCTTTTCAGAAATATACCAACAACGCGGTAAGTAAAACTATTAATTTCGGCCATCTTGCCACTGAAGATGATGTGATGGAGGCCTATCAACTCGCCTATTCTCTCGGGTGCAAGGGGGTTACCATTTACCGGGACGGCTGCCGGGATAACCAGGTATTGAATATCGGCAAGACAGATAAAAAAACAGGCAGTGAAGGAGAACGGCTGATTAAACGGGATCGACCTCGGCGTTTAAGCGGCAGTACCTATCAGATGACTACGGGCTGCGGCCCCATGTACGTTACTATTAATGAAGACGATGAACATCAGGTTTTTGAACTTTTTAATACCGTGGGCAAGGCCGGGGGCTGTGCTGCCAGTCAGTGTGAGGCAATCGGTCGCCTGGTTTCTCTGGCCTGGCGCAGCGGGATGCCGCCGGAACCGGTAGTTAAACAGCTTATCGGCATCAGTTGCCATAAACCTGCCGGGTTTGGTAATAATCGGGTGGTTTCCTGTGCTGATGCTATCGCCCAGGCAATCCGCCAGCATCTGGAAAAAAATAATGGCTATAAAGACGACACACTCCAGGAAGATGCGATGTTCGGTGCCTGCCCGGAGTGTGGCGGAGTAATTGAACATGAAGGTGGTTGCTGCGTCTGTCACGCCTGTGGCTACAGTGAGTGCGCCTAGTTTCAGAGGACAGAGGACAGAAGACAGGGGACGGAAATTGTTGATAGCGATCAATAAACCACACCTTGACTTTTGAGAAGGCACGGCCTGTAAGCGTTTCAGGGATGCCGCCATGTGCCCGTTTCAACGCTCGCGA
>JANTFJ010000413.1 GCA_024763495.1 Desulfobulbaceae bacterium
ATAATGGGGAAGTCCCTGGAAATATTTTTGTAGAGCGACAATAGCCGGCAGGGAAACGACTAGATTACCGATATGGCAATCCGGCATCAGGGTCAGCACTTTTTTTATGTTTTTATTTACGTACATCGTTTAACTTTTTCCATGCCAGACAAGATGATCATTTTGTTGGTTAATGACGGTTAGTATTGTTGTAAAATATTTTTAAAACGACGAATGTAATTATCAAAGTTAAACTGCGTTTTTGCACTTTTAATTGCCTCCTGACTCATCTTTTTAAATAAAGCTGGTTCTGAATATAAACGCTGAATATGGTCTGCTAGATGAACGGGATTTAGTAATTTGGGGGGTATTATTTTTTTAAATAATGTACTGTAGGTATATTCTGGTAATTTTGTCTCTGTTCCTCCTAAATCGATATATTGTTTAACATCTAAGGTCGGTTCTATACAAAATCCATTTTTACCATGAGTAACAACTTCAGGTAATCCATCAATAGCTGAAACAATCGCAGGACAACCATGTGCCATAGCTTCTGCAACGACTAACCCAAAAGGTTCTCTCAGGGAAGGACATAAAAAACAATCAATTTGGTGATAAAACTCAGTCATATTATCTACCAAATTGCAAAATTGAATATCATTTTCTAAATTCAGTTGCTGAGTCAATAAGTGTAATTTTTTTTGTTCCGGGCCAATGCCAGCAATTAACAAGCGACAGGGTATTTCTCTCAGTTTAAGTTCCCTGATGGCTTGTATGGCGAGACAAATTCCCTTTAGAGGTATTAAGCGAGCTGCAACACCGAGATTAAATGGTTTTGTGTGTGGTAAAGTTTTGGCTTTAAAAATGCTTGGCACACAATGAGGGCGTATTGCATTCAAGCAAATGTGGTAATTGGTATTAGTCTTAATTTTCCATTTTAATTGTAACATTTTCTGCGAAGCCGACGAATTGCATATCACGCCAGATACATGATTGATGAAATCATGTACTTTGTTCTTATTATGACGATTCCAGGCAGACCCATGCTCATAGTAAATTGTTTTTGTATGAGAAGGCATCAAAGATAGATCAAAACCTTCAGGTTTATTCCATACAATAATTATCGTTGGTGATATTTTTCGCAGAACATTTTTTAAATGCCTTTTTCTCAAGAAATACGGCCATTTTGGCAAACTGAATATATTGTGTTTTTTTTCAAAATGGATAGTTTCTGAACCTGTATTGATTTCCTTCAATAATATTTTTGCGATTTTGTTTCTGGAAGAGATCGTATGATGTTCAATATTTTCCAAATTAGCGTTTATTAATTCACAATAAAGACGTTCAACACCCGCAACATTATCTAGGTTGATCAAATGCGCTATGATATTTTTTTTAGTCATAATCAGAGTGAGTCTAAAGTGTGCATTGTAAGAAAACCACAAATTCCACACATCAGTAATTTTACACATCAGGATCTCAATGGATCGTATTACGTATTTTTTACCAGTAGATTATTATCAATTTTATTTTTACCAAGCAACATGCAGATTGCGGCAAAAGCCTCATCCGCCGTAATCTGCAGCATACATTTGGCATATTTACATTTTTTTTTGAGACAGGGATCACAGGTTATGGGTTTTCTTATACAGAGATGAATATCAGAATCGTAACAGGGGTGAGTCTTAAGCGGATTAGCTAAAACAAAAAAAGAAACTGTCGGTGTCTTTGTAGCTGTAGCAATCTGTAACGGCCCGGTATCAGGGGTAACCAGAACATTTAATGATGCAATCAAGGCAGCTGCTCCACCAAGGGGAAAAAAACCGGCAACATCGATTACTTTTTTACTTTTTAATGCTTCAGCCACCCTAGCGGTTAATTTTTTTTCATTGGGAGCGCCGGTCAAAACAATGACTGCCTCCGGCAGCTCATGTATTATTTTTTTACCTAATTCTACCCACCTTTCTATCTGCCACATCCTTTCAGGCCCTGATGCTCCAAGTTGAAGCCCAATGAATATAGTTTCTGGAGACACCACACTGTTTTTATGTAAAAAAGTTCGCACTTCGTCTTTCCACTTCTGTTCCAGGAAAAGATCCATTCTCGGATTATTCGCCTTAATCCCTAGGTACTTCAGCTGTTTAAATCTGTCAAAGGTAATATGCTTGTCTGCAGATAATCCCATGGGATGATTACTGTGAAAATGACGGAGCGAATTTTTGTGGTTTGGAATTGAAATCACATATTTCGCCCCGGACATGACAGCTAACGGTGTCGCCTGGGGTTCATTGGAGTGAAAAATTAAGGTAATATCAATGTGTTCTTTTCTTAACTTACGGACTGTGTTGAAAAAATCGACCCATTTACCCTGCCAGGTATATATTTGATCGATATAAGGATTATTTTGAAATAAAGTAACATTTTTCGGATTCAACAAGGCAATAATGCGCTTTTTCGGATATTTTTGTTTAATGGCCCGGTAGAGTGGGGTAAAAAAAAGAGTGTCCCCAATGGCGGTAGTACTCATGCATAAAATGGTTTGAAACTGCTCCGCCGGCAACGGCCCCTCTAACTTATGAGGTTGTTTGTTTTTTATATATAAATTGACAAAAAATTTGACTATATCTACTTTCATATGTTGCTAATTAGTTTTAATATTAAGGCTTCCAGGTCTTCTTACGTTTCGCAAGTTTTCGGCCAACTTTGTTCTGTAATTTTTGGCAAATTGCTTCAG
This sequence comes from Desulfobulbaceae bacterium, assembly GCA_024763495.1. Taxonomy (GTDB): domain Bacteria; phylum Desulfobacterota; class Desulfobulbia; order Desulfobulbales; family SURF-16; genus JANTFJ01. The sequence goes on from JANTFJ010000413.1 coordinate 2,714, forward strand.
CATTCCGGCACCAGGATGAATCATCCTTCATATAGACCTGCAAGCACCTGGAAATCAGGATTGGATCATTGTCCCACCAGGCCAGAGATGTAACCAAGGTGGTAAGCTCAGACAACCTTTGCCGATCAGAGAGATTATTGACAAAACATACGCCATCCAAATCAATAATCTGCAGAGAAACCCCTTTC
>JANTFJ010000414.1 GCA_024763495.1 Desulfobulbaceae bacterium
ATCGCGAGCGTTGAAACGGGCACATGGCGGCATCCCTGAAACGCTTACAGGCCGTGCCTTCTCAAAAGTCAAGGTGTGGTTTATTGATCGCTATCAGAGATAAAAATTGAATAATCATAAAATCAGGAGAGTATAATGGCCTCGGACGCAAACGATCTTACCATTAATTATGAAGAGGAAGGGGTGGTGATCGTCAAAGAACTTGACAAGCAATTGTTGTCAAAGGGTGCCTGGACAACAATAATTTTTCGCTATCAGCAGTGGGACAGACGCAAAGAAGAATATGGCCCTGACCGCTTTACTATTCGCCGTTACCAGAAAAGAAACGGCGAATATATTCCCAAAAGTAAATTTAATATTTCCAGCCGCGATCAGGCGGAAAAAATTATTAACGCTTTGCAGGACTGGCTGAAACAATAAATCTGTTGCACCTGGACATTGGTTTAGACAGCGCTCAATAAAAGTACACCCAGGCGGCGACACCCCATAATTGTAAGGGATGCAGGGATACCGCCATGTGCGTGCTCCACGCCCTGCGATAATACATCAGTATATCGCGGGGGTGAAGCACATGCAGGGTGTGTTCATGGAGCGCTTACATGTCAGCTTTCAGCCTTCAGCTATAAACTCCAGGTTGCCTTCAGGTATAAACCGCTCGGCACTTCAGTGGGTTGATTGCCCATGTTACTTTTGTTGTATTCCGGCTGTTCATTGTCCAGGAGATTCTGGCCGACCAGGGAAACCTCCAGCCCAGCTTTTGCCTGCCAGGCCAGCCTGACATCCATATTGATATAGCTGTCAATTCTCTGTCCTCTCAAGGCATCCACATAGCGGCACCAGATATCCAGCTCCATATCGGCCGGGAGATCTATACTCGATCGCAGTGATGCCAGATTGTGAGGCACATTCTTTTCGGCTGATTCCAGGGTGGTATAATCCGTACTGTTGCCATTAAGCTCAAGTGAAACATTTTCATAGGCATAGGCAGCCTGCAGTCGCCACCAGTCAAGAGGCTGCCAGTCAATCGCGGCTTCAAAGCCATAAGCCGCACCATCCATTAAATTCTTGATCGCAATCTCCGTCATGTTCGTTGTCTCAAAGGTCTGGAGATCATCATAATCGTTGTAATAGGCGGCTATATCAATGGAAAGATTGTCTATTCCCAGAAAACGGTAGCCCAGTTCATAGGCCACCAGTTTCTCTGAATCATAATTATCCGAGCCCTTCATCTCCATGATCATCGGGCCCGGCATCCTGCCCTGAGGAGGGATAACTATCTGGACAACACTGTCATGTTCAACCCTGGATGGAGTTCTGACAGCCCTGGAAACAGCGGCCCAGCAGGCATGATCTTTACTGGGCGTCCAGAGCAGGCGGCCATTAGGCTGAATTTCATAGCCGGTATAGGCATTATGTTCAAGCTTTGAACCAATAATCAGGTGGAGCTGTTGCGGAACAACAGCTATATCATCCTGGATAAAGGCGTTAAAGAGATCATCATTACGATGATTGGTGTTAGAGAAACTAATGGTCTGACTGCCCCTGAGATCATCCCGGTAAAAGCGGTAGCCCATGCCCCAGATTATTTCCTGGCTGGTTTTAACCTGGAAATGATGCTGGAGGTCAAAATCATATATATTTATTTTCTGGTGCAGGGCATATTCATTCCGTTCGGTCCGATCGTAATAGGCCTGCGCCTCAAGACCGGCAGTCTCGGAAAATTCCCGCCGCCAACGAAGGAGCAGGTTGCCGCCGGACTGATCAGTTGTTTCTGCAAATATTTTCCGGTAAGGGGGTTGAAACATGCTCACCGACATGGTCTGGTCGGATTCATTATCGTAAATATCGCCTTGCACGGTAAGATAATCAGCGTCAGCAAGCCGGCTGTCAAGCCGAAAGCCGCCCCGGAGAGAGTTCCAGCCGTCATCAGCATCGTGATTATCAGCCGTGAATTTATCCCGATCAAAATATTTACCATAAATTCTGTAACTGGTATCAGTGCCAATAGTCCCGCCGAAGCGTCCGCTGCCAAACAGCTTTTCCCGGCTGCCTGTTCCGGCGCTGAACATTGTTCCCTGGGTGTCAGCTGAATTCCTGCTGATTATATTAATTACGCCATTGACCGCGTTAGCTCCCCAGAGGGTAGCTCCGGGGCCGCGAATAACCTCTATCCGCTCAATATCTTCAAGCATGGTATCCTGTATATCCCAGTAAACTCCTGAATAAAGAGGGGTGTAAACAGAACGGCCATCCATAAGTACCAACAATTTATTACTGAAACGTGAATTAAAGCCCCGGATACTTATCGACCATTTATTGGAATCAATATGGGCAACATGCACTCCCGGAGCCAGACGCAGGGCCTCGGGGATTGAAGTTACCCCGGAACGGCGGATATCATCCTGGGTGATAACGAAAATTGCCGCAGCCGAATCAGAGAGTTTCTGCGGCTGTTTGCTGACCGAGGTTACCTCAATATTCATCAGGTCTTCAAGGCTGAGATCGCTTAAATCATCGGGCAGATTATTAAGGCTGGCCAGGCCGGGAGAAACACCCAGGGCCGCAGCCAGAGAAAAAACAGCAAAACAGGTGGTGGCTAAGCGTTGTTTGAAATAAATTTTGTTTTTCATGATTGTTCCTTTTTCTTTTCGTTGTTTTATTCATTTTTTTTATCAATTACTTCATGTTTACCGTGAAAATACCCTGAAAGTACCGGGAAGCAGAATTCGCATTTTCATGCACAGGGGTGGCTGGAAAAAATTTAATTCAGCCATGCTGGTTTATTGACTGAACGTAAGCGCTCCATGAACACCACCCTGCACCCGTTTAAACGCCGCGATATACCTGATGTATTATCGCGAACGTTGAAACGGGCACATGGCGGCAT
>JANTFJ010000415.1 GCA_024763495.1 Desulfobulbaceae bacterium
CATTGCTGTCCGAGGAATATGTTTTAATTCAAAATTTGTCAATTTAGTTTTTAGTGGTATAGACAAAGCAAAGTCAAGTAACTCATTGTCACAGAGGGGCGTTCTTGATTCAAGCGAATGAGCCATACTAATTTTGTCTTCAACCACAAACAAAGCCGGCAAATAATGTCGGAGGTAGGTTAATATCAGTCGTTGGTAATCATCGGTAGAGTTATCCTTCAATTTCTCCAACTCCTGATACGGATCAGAACCATCAATACGCATGCCACTATTGTCATCTGACAAAAGATCAGCAATTGATGACGGGGAATAAATATTCGGTAAAAAGTGCTGAATCCCTTTTTTAAAAAAAGGCCCGAGCAGAAAATATACAGCAAACATAAGTTCCCGAACTGATGAGTTCTTCAGCAGTCTCAAAGGATTTGATTTACCTAAAATTGCTTTAAAAACCGGATAGCCGGCAAAGAACTCATCCCCGCCATGACCTGTTAGAATAACCTTAACATCTTGTGCAGCCGTTTGAGCAACCATATACTGGGAAAATGATCCCATTCCTACTCTAGGTTCATCAAGGTGCCAGAGAACATTTTCAAAATTGTTGACAAAATCGTCAGGAGTTATTGAAATATTTATGTTTCGGCAATGAAATTTATCCGCTATTTTCCCGGCATCTTCGGCCTCGTCATAGAAGCCAGGCATCCCAAAAGATCCTGTAAAGGTTTTGAGTTTTGAACCAAGTTTTCTAGATGCCCAATAAACCACTGACGACGAATCAACTCCCGAGCTCAAATAAGCCCCCAGCGGAACATCACTTAAAAGATGTCGGCTGACAGCTCGTTCGGCAATATTCAAGTATTTCTCATACAGGCTTTCGAGGTCGAAGCTATTTTCTTCATGAAAAGATGGCTGCCAAAATGGTTTCCTCGTTACTTGCAAAGAATCAAGGTGCACAGTAACTATTTCACCTGGTTGGAGAATTTTAATATGTTGGTTAAGTGTCCGGTTAGAAAAATAATTTTCAAATACTAGATACTCGCGCAATGAAAGCGGATCTATTGCCAAATCAATTTCGCGGCATTGGGCAAGAGATTTGATTTCTGACCCAAAAGCGACAAACTGTTTTGTTTTATAATAATAAAGCGGCTTAATTCCCAGACGATCCCTCGCCAAAAAGACACGCTGCTGATTCTTATCATAAATGGCAATAGCAAACATGCCATTTAGCATTTCAATTATATTAAGCCCGAATTGACGATATCCATGAAGTACAACTTCGGAATCAGAACTGGATTTGAAGATATGTCCGCAGCTCTCAAGCTTTTTTTTTAATTCCGAGTAATTATAAATTTCGCCATTAACGATAATAATTACATCATTGTCGTTAGAATAAAAGGGCTGGTTGCCCCCCTTTGAAAGATCATTTATCGCAAGCCGACAATGTCCAAACTGCACCCGATCGGAAAAAAAAAAGCCCTGTGCATCAGGGCCTCGATGTTTCATGATCTGGAGCATTTGACGAATAGTTTTTTTGTCAGAGATAGCCCCAACTAACCCGGTAATTCCACACATATCATCTATTATCTTTCAATTGTTTAAGAATGGCATTGTTAGTTCGATAGGTTTCTTCGTAATTCCATTTGCTTTGATTAGTAAGAAATCCCAATGAAAAAAACTGAATTGATAACAAAAAAGAAAATACGGCTGTCATCCAGGAAGGTGTTGCGGTTTCAACCATTGATTTCCGTAATGCCATGAAAAGGCTCATTCCGTCAAGCAAATCAGGTCGCATGGCATTAAGACATATCAAGACAATACAAAAAGAGAACAAAGAAAGCAATATTCCCGGCACAACAAAAACCAGACCTGGTTTATTAATAAGAGCGAAGAAAAAATGAGAACTGGATGTCTTTCTTAACTTTAGAGTAGAACGCCTTTTGGGGGCATCAGTTAAACCAGCTAACTTTTGAGGTGCCCAAGCTAGATCCGCAGGCACCTCCAGGATTTTTGCGCCCAAAATTTTGCTTTTATATAAAATCTCGAGATGAATATCCTTGTTATTGGAATGAAGATCCAGTCCCTGGATAAAATCTTTTCGATAGGCCCGAACAATACAAGTTAAGACTGTTAGGCCTTCACCAAACATGTGGGAAAGTATTTTGTTACCAACTTTACTGATAAACAATCTATTAGCAGGAACATTTTTAACTGTCCCCTCCTTGCAATAGGCGGAGGCTAAAACCATATCAGCCTTTTCATCGACAAGCTTTGTTACCATTCTATTAATGTGGTAGGGAGCATAGCTTAAATCGGCGTCAAGAGAGACAATTATTTCACCTTGAGATTTGGCTAGCCCTTTTCTTAGTGCAGCTCCACGACCTGTATTCACGCCAAGATCGGCAACTTTTAACCAGGTTCTTTTTTCCTGGTAGGAATTTAATGTGGATAAGGTATTGTCTGTACTCCCGTCATTAACAATGATTATTTCCCACCATGAACAACGAGGATAATTGACAAGATAGTTTTCAACCTCATCTATTGTGTTTGTTATTGTAGCCTCCTCATTAAAAGCAGGAATAACTATTGAAATTTTCATAGTTTCGCCGAAGGACCGGTTATTTCAAAAAATAAATCATAAAGACGCCGGACAATTTTCTGCAATGTATAGCCTTGCCCCATAAATTCACCGAAAAAAGGAGAATGCTCAAATTTCATCAAAATACATCCTGATGCCCCATTCCAGGCTTTTTCCCTGGACACCATAAACAGCCCGAACCGGGTCGTAATACAGGATATTATCATGAACCGCCTGGCCCAGAACGTCAATTTGCTCCGGCTCAAACTCCTTTACACTCAGGTTTGGCTTGCCGGCAAACTGCT
>JANTFJ010000416.1 GCA_024763495.1 Desulfobulbaceae bacterium
TATGCCTCAATACAGAATGCGGAAAAAAATATTAACCGGTTTTTTTTTAAGAACGGCCCTGGTAGTTGTGCTGGTATCTGTTCTTGCCTCGGTTTTTTTTTATTATTTTGAACTCTATAACTTTAAACAGGCGATGGCGCTTAATTTCAGGATTAATGCATGGGAGATATTAAAACATCGTCATTTTCTCAGTACTGATTCGGATATACATGATATCCAGATATACATGAACAGCAGGATAAACATTGATAAGCGTGTTCAGATGCTGGCACTCTATGATAAAAAGCATAAATTGCTTTATGAGACCGTGCGACCGGGATTCCATGCTGATGATTTTCGTGAACTGCAGGGTAAAAGTCCGTGGATATCCAGGGATATTCACGAAACGAAGGTGAAAATGCTTAATTGCTGCAAGGCGACTTTCCTGTGGTTTGCTGCTCCTGTGAAAAATATTTCAGATGTTAAAATTGGTTATGTCGAGGCTGTTAAAAAAGCTGATGAACGTGATATGGCCGATTTCCGCCGTAGACGTTTTATGGCAATTGCTGCTGCTGATTTTTTGATAATAATCTTTGCCATGGTGCTGTTTCCCCTGTTTCTGCGTGCCTATGAACAGCTCAGGGAAAATGAAAAGATGCTTCTTGCAAGCAATCTTTATGCGGCAAAATCTTTAGGGGATGCAATAGCTTTAAGAGACAGCGATACCAGCCTGCATAATTTCAGGGTGACACTCTATGCAATATCTTTGGGTGAGGAGATCGGCCTTCCAAAAGAGAAGATGCAGAGTCTGATCAAGGGCGCTTTTCTTCATGATATTGGCAAAATAGGTATCACTGACAGGATACTGTTTAAACAGGGGCGCCTTACCCGGGAGGAGTTTGAGATAATCAAGACTCATGTTGAGCTTGGGGCCGCAATTGTTGAAAAAGATCCATGGTTCAGAGATGCGTTGGATGTTATTCGTCATCATCATGAAAAATATTCAGGTAATGGCTATCCTGATGGTATCAAACGTGATGATATACCTTTGAATGCCCGCATATTTGCTATTATTGATGTTTTTGATGCCCTTACGTCTCAGAGGCCATACAAGGAGGCGTATAATCTGGAAAAGGCCAGTACTATTCTCAGGAAGGAGGCAGGTACTCATTTCGACGAGGATCTGCTGAAAATTTTTTTACAGATTGCGCCGGGGCTTTACAGGGATATTGCCCATCTTGACAGGGATGTTCTTGAAAGGCTACTCAGGGAGAAGGTAGGATACTATTTTTTATGATAAAACGGCTTATCGGGAGTTTCCCTCCTTTGTCCAATATTCTGACCTGTTCACCCGTGTAATGTCTGAGCCTGATTCTGAAACTGTTACGATGAGGTATGGACGTGTCGTGCGATTTTTTTGCATGACCAGTCTCAAAAAGCTATACGCCCGCCACTTTTTTTAAAGGTGGGGATAAACGGGGAATGCTCTCCGGTTCATCTAAATTTACGGCAGGACATAGATGGCCCGGGATATTTCCATGTTTCATGATTTGTGGTAAAAAGCAGGCTGATTAAGGGATAGACTGTCAGTCAGGTATATTTTGATTCGGGAGTATTGATATGTGGGGAAAAGGTATAGATTTTTTTATTGATGATATATTTCTTAAAGATATGTTTCCGCCTGAAAAGGCTGATATGTTTTTTGAAGCCCTTTATGGTGGGGCTGAAAGTGGTGCTTTTGATATCAGTCTGCGTTACCTTGGACTGGATAGCGGGCAAAATATTCTTCAGTTTGAATTTCTGCTGATTGAAAGACCTGGACATTGCATGGCATGCAGTCTTACCCGTGGCCTTCCCCAGGTATTTAACCGGCACCCGGTTGTAGATGTGGCAGGTATTATTGAAAAAATAGAAAAATGCCTGCTCCCGGAATGGGGAGTCAGGGAGTGGTCCTTTGGCAGGACAAAGGTAATAAGTTCCAGAGAGAATTCCATTGCCTTTAACGTATATCTGAAAAAAAAGGTGTAATCTTGAATGGTGGCCGTCAGTACCAGAGTGCTTGTGCTTGATGATGAAGAACTTATTCTTACAGTAGTTCATGATATGCTTGCTGCTATTGGCTATGAAAGTGATGTTGCCCTGAGAGGAGAAGATGCCATTCTCATGTATCATAAGGCCATGGAGGCAGGAACTCCTTACTGTGCGGTACTGGTGGATCTTACCCTGTGTGAGGGCATGGATGGTCTGGAGGCTGCGGACAGGATAAGGAAGATGGATCCCGGGGCGAAGCTGGTGGTTTCAAGCGGTTTTTCTGAGATTCCGGCAATGGCGCATTATGAAAAATACGGTTTTGTCGCGGCAATCCCAAAGCCTTATCAGTTGATGCAGTTGAAAGATATCGTTGATAAATTATGTGCAGGTTAAAAAATGGCTTGAACAGGCTATGTGCCTGTGTTAAATAGATGTTCATCTCTTGTCGGGTAAATATTCGAGTAAAAAAAATTAGACAGGATCAACAGGATTAACAGGATATTTTTGTGAAAAGAAATCATGTCAATCCTGTCTGAAAATAATGTTTGAAAGCTATCCGGACATTTGTCGGGGCGTAGCGCAGTCTGGCAGCGCATCTGCTTTGGGAGCAGAGGGCCGGGGGTTCAAATCCCTCCGCCCCGACCATTTCTGAAGATCAAAGGTTTTCACTACCTGTTTTTCTCCCTTGCACTATTAAAAAATTTAATAGCATGAAACAGTTTTTATATAAAAAATTGTATCATGTCCTGTCTGTAGCATTTTGCGTAAATATTCGAGTAAAAAAAATTAGACAGGATCAACAGGATTAACAGGATATTTTTGTGAAAAGAAATCCTGAAAATCCTGTCAATCCTGT
>JANTFJ010000417.1 GCA_024763495.1 Desulfobulbaceae bacterium
GAGCGTTGAAACGGGCACATGGCGGCATCCCTGAAACGCTTACAGGCCGTGCCTTCTCAAAAGTCAAGGTGTGGTTTATTGATCGCTATCCCGTGAGGTGCTGGTGAACGCTTACTGTATTTTTAAGGGCCGGTACACAGGCGGACATTAGGTGATTATTTGGTTTGAGACCAGCGAATTTTAAATTGTGCCGACGTCATTTCCTTTGTGCTTTTTCATATTACACCCTCTGAAAAGTTACCCTCAGGGCTCGCTCAGAATGTGAAGTTATTTTTGAGCGAGCCCTTTGACTACCTTAGTCAGATAATATGGTACTCAACTTTCGGAGTTGATATAATTGATTGAAATTATTTAATATAATTGAATAAATTCGTCTGCCATTCCGGCATGTTTTTAGCCGGAATCCAGAAAGTTAGTCCATTATCCCTTGATTCCGGCTAAAAACATGCCGGAATGACGAATCGCCTATAATTTTTTGCCATAACAAGTCGAATTTATAAGTAAAATAATAAGTCCGAAAGTTGAGTATGGTATTAAAAAAAGGGGTTAACCTGAAAGGCTAACCCCTTGATATTACTGGTGCCTGGAGCGAGAATCGAACTCGCACGGGCGCAAGGCCCATGGGATTTTAAGTCCCAGGTGTCTACCAGTTCCACCATCCAGGCGTATCAGGGGACAGAAGACAGAAAAATGATGTTCTTTGGTAACTGCTCAGCGGGTACCGGATTCGGAGTCTCGCAGACTAGCTTACCTGCCCAACTCTGTGTTATTTGTAAAAATAATACTCGCAATATCAACTAGACAGCTGTGATTATTTTTGACAAATGCCTATTCTCGGACAACCTCCTGGTTACTTTTGATTTTGTCATCATTTTGTCCAAGACGATTATTTTTTATTAATTAGCATATTGCCGACGGGTTGGCAAGCGGCAAATAAATTTGTAACTCTTCAGGGGTAAGCGAACGAAGTGAGACTCCGAGTGTCTTGATTCGGAGTCTGCGCTTACCTTGTTCATTAAGGACACTGCAAAGCATACTTGTGCTGCTCAAGCAGTCCTGAATGGGCGAAGATGAGGTGCCGATGAACAGTTACCATAAATTTTAAAAATTCCCCAGAGCCGACCACAAGACCCCGGCGGCAATTGCCGAGCCGATCACCCCGGCCACATTGGGAGCCATGGCATGCATAAGCAGAAAATTGGTCGGATCTTCTTTCAGGCCCACGGCATGAACGACCCTGGCTGAATCCGGTACCGCCGAAACTCCGGCCGCGCCCAGCAAGGGATTGATTTTGTCCTTTAAAAACAGGTTCATTATCTTGGCGAATAATACGCCGCCAAAAGTTGCCACCACAAAAGAAAGAGCGCCAAGGACAAAGATCAACACTGATTTCGGGGTTAAAAAGGTCTGGGCCTGGGTAGAAGCCCCCACGGTAAAGCCCAGGAGGATGGTGACAATATCGATTAAGGCATTGCTGGCTGTTTTGGCCAGTCGGTCGGTTACCGTGCTTTCCTTTAGCAGGTTGCCGAAAAAAAGCATGCCCAGCAGAGTCATGGAACCGGGGGCAATCAGGGCGCAGATCAGGAAGGCGGCCACCGGAAAGATTATTTTTTCCTGTTTTGACACCTGGCGGGGCGGTTTCATTTTTATCAGTCGTTCTTTCCTGCTGGTCAGCAGATACATAATCGGCGGCTGAATTACCGGGACAAGAGCCATATAGGAGTAGGCTGCAATAGCAATAGGGCCGAGAAGGTCAGGGGCGATCATTGAGGAGAGAAATATGGCCGTCGGGCCGTCTGCCCCGCCTATTATGCCGATGGCCCCGGATTCTTTCAAGGTGAATCCCAGCATCAGGGAACCCAGAAAGGTTAGAAACACCCCAATCTGAGCAGCAGCCCCAAGCAAGATCAGTTTGGGATTGGAGAGCATAGTGGAGAAATCGGTCATTGCCCCAATACCAAGGAAGATAAGCGGTGGATAAATGCCCTTCATTACGCCGAAATATAGATAAGAAAAAACACTCCCCTTATCGTAAATTCCAAGTGGCATGCCGGAGATGGGCGGGATATTACCAATCAGGATGCCGAAACCGATGGGCACAAGCAGTAGTGGTTCATAGTCTTTTACTACTGCCAGAAATATAAAGATCATTCCCACCAGCATCATGACAATGTTTCCATATGTCAAATGATAAAATCCTGAATTTGTTAAGAATAATGTTAAATTCACAGGTTATTCCACAATAATCAGAGTCTGATCATGGGTTACGGAATCACCTTCATTGACCAAAATTTTTTTGACCAGACCATCCTTGTCCGAGTTAATGATATTTTCCAGTTTCATGGCTTCAAGTACAATCAGCTTCTGGCCACAGCTGACTTTGTCACCGACATCAACAAATATTTTCAGGATGTGGCCGGGAATCGGTGAACAAATTCCCGCTGATGCCAGGGAGACAGGTTGAATCTGGGGAGCAGAAGACTTTATTTTTTTTGGCCGGGATCGGGCTGTTTCAGGTAGGGCCTGATTAATATGTTTAATATCATTAATGGTAACCAGATGTTCAATCCCGTTGACCTCGACTCGAATATCCTCTTCGGAAATTTTTTTAATGGCGACATTGTAGTTATTGTTGTTAATGGTCAGCGAGTAAATACGCATAATTGAGCTCTAATATATGAAGACGGCAACCAGAAGAGTGATAGAATATACGATCCTGGTGAACATTTTATGCCGTGTCTCTGTAGTTTTATAAAAAATTAAGGGTAACTATTCAGCTGCACTTCATCCGGAGTCGAAGTTTATGCCCTGTTTTCAAGGGTGCTTACCTGCACGCGATAAGTCTGTCTTACATAGCATTAG
>JANTFJ010000418.1 GCA_024763495.1 Desulfobulbaceae bacterium
GTGCCCGCGGGTGGGCCCATATCGGAGTCATCCAGGCCCTGCATGAACAAAATATCCCTATTACCCACGTAGCGGGAACCAGCATCGGTGCCCTGGTGGGTGCTTTTTTTGCTGCCGGCCAAGGGCATTTTATACCTCTTGAGGAAATGGCTCAATACATCAATAAAACTCTGTAAATTCAGAACCCGTCTGATTTTTGTCCAGCAAATCAATCTCCTGGTTTACTTCCTTCACCACTTTTATAAATCCGATCTTCTTGGTGATTGCACTCTATTTGTTGTTGGTTACCGTTTGCATACACTTTCGGTTATTGACGCTCATAGCGGCCAGAGTTTTCCCTTAGTTTCCCTGGTTGCACCGGCAAATCATCATGACAGTCATTTTCTACCATTTCTGGTAAAACTGGCTCAAGCCATGGGTATTGATATCCAGAGGATCACCGCCGATGAAGCATCTCACGATAAAGATGGATCTTTGTTTAATGAAACCGGAGTAATCTCAACAACACCACCATCGTCGACAGTACCAATCCCTGGCCATGTCACCGCCAAAACCGGTAAAGTTTTTGCCATGGTGAGTGTGTTATTCCCATGTACCATATCAGTAGCAATGGCCAGGATCATGAGTTTAAATGTGAGGCTGAGCCAGGGAAAAATCCATATTCTGATAGATGTACCCAATATTGCTCGCTGTTTTTTTGGTAAAAATAGCTGGCAGAGGAAAAAGAAAAAAGTTGTAAAAGAACAAGAGGATGAACCATAAAATATGGGATAAAAAGCGGTAAAACTACTTTAGTAGGCTAATCCACGGCAAAAAAACCAAACAGTTTGCAGGAAACAAGCCATTTTATGGCTAAAAAATATTGATAATCGGCTAGAACTGGATACTTTTCAACACCTTTTATAAGGAGGAAAAGCTTTTTGTCCTGATTTTGACTGATGATAAAATTCAGACGTTGCAATTCTGGTATTTTTTCCTTATTTCATTGCCTCAAGAATAGTACTGGCAGATTTTTCCCAGCTGAATCTTTTTATATTATTATATCCGGCGGTTACGAGTTGTTGCCTTAACGTTGTATCTGTTAGCATTTCATGCAGGTTTTTCCTAATACTTTCTACGTCATGCGGGTCGCAGTACAGTGCACTGTTGAGGAATACCTCCGGCAACGAGGTCTGGTTGGAAACAATGACCGGACAGCCAAAAGCCTGGGCTTCCAGCGGTGGCAGGCCAAAGCCTTCATGGAAGGAAGGGTAGCAGAGACAGAGGGCATGGGCGTAAAGCCTGGACAGGGTGTCATCATCGACGGGGCCGGTAAAAAGTATTTTTTCCTGCCACGTTTGTTTCGTCCGATGAAAAATGGCAGGATTTTCCCTGCCGACAATAACTAGATGCACATGTTTATCATTTATGCGCTTGAAAGCGGCAATCAGACGATTCAAGTTTTTTCTAGGTTCCAGGGACCCGACGGCCAGGACATAAGGCCAGGGGTAAGGCTTGTTTTTCTTCTCGACAGACATCGGCCATCCCTGCAAGTCAACAGCATTATGGGCTACCAGCACTTTTGAAGCCGGAACTTGCAAATATGTTTCAATCGTCTGTTTGGAAAAATGGCTGACAGTGATAATCTGTTTTGCCCGACGACTTATGAAGGGAATCAGGCAATTATAATAGAGGCGAAATCGTTTGGCAAAATAGTGCGGGGCAAGGCGGAAGGCCAGGTCGTGAATGGTGACGAAGTTCTCGGAGTACAATAGCGGTGCCAGGTTGACCAGGTTCAGCAAAGGCAGACGGCCATGCTTTTTAAGCCACCGGGGCAGATCAATTTGTTCCCACAGCACTGATGCCGGCAAATGCAGTTTGGCATAGCGGTGATAATTCCGTTTACCTATAATAGTTACCTCCAGTTCGCTGGCAAGCGCTTGATCTTTAATGACTGGAGGAGCCAGAAAAATTGTACCCGGCTGTTTTTTTTTAATTTCACGGGAGATGTTGATGGCAAAACGCTGGGTGCCGGTTACCGGCTGGCTGAGAAAACGGGCGTTAACGGCAATGTTCATGGCACTATGCTATGTCCGGACATATTTTCATTGAAGAGCGTGGCTTATCAACATCAGAAGTTTGAGCCGTTCCGGATTTCATCGCAAAATTTTTTCAGCTGAACGTCAATGAACGTTTTAAATTTCTCCCGGAAGATCGCTTGGCTGAAACGCAGGGCGTTGGTTCGGCAGGCCGCGGTGGAGAAGGCCTCATCTTCTTTTTCAAACCGGTGTACGGCTTTGACGATACTGTCTACTGACTGCTCTGGAAAGAAGAGTCCCGTTGGTGCTTTTTCACCGCTTTTATCCAGGGGAACAACCGTTTCCCTGGTCCCGCCGTGGCCGTAGGCAATAACCGGCGTGCCGCAGGCCTGGGCTTCAAGGGATACAATACCGAAGTCTTCCTCCGCGGCAAACAGAAAAGCCCGGGCACTTTGCAGGTAACGGCGTACCTGTTTTGCGGGCAGGTGTCCCGTTATGGTAACGTTGTCACCGGCCAGGGCCCGCAGTCTTTCTTCCTCCGGCCCCCCCCCGACGACCACCAGGCGGCGATCCGGCATTCCCGCTAAAGCTTTGACTAAAAGGTCAATATGTTTATAGGGAACCAGGCGGGATACGGTCAGGTAGAAATCTTCTCTTCCTTCCTCTCCAGGGGTGAAAAAATTGGTGTCCACCGGGGGATGGATAATCGTTGCCTTCCTTCCGTATACCTTGCGAATACGCCTGGCAACAAAGTGTGAATTGGCGATGCAGGCGTTCATGCTGCTGGCGGTCCTGCTGTCCCAGATCCGCATTTTATGCAGCAGCCAGCGGGCAA
>JANTFJ010000419.1 GCA_024763495.1 Desulfobulbaceae bacterium
GGACAGTCTCTAAGAGGAAGTGAAGACTGCCCGGGTCATGGATAGCTCCGTGAAATGTCTGTTTATTATGTTGACAGTTTTCAATCAACGCAAAGTTAGGGTGTGTAACATGTTGTTTTTTCGACGAAATAGGCAGGTGGGCCAAACGTTAAGATAATAACGTAATTTCAGTGAGATGGGTGTACTCGCAACATAACCGCCCGCCAACGAGTTGGCAACCAACTTAGCCGAAACTGAGCTGCTGAATCTACTTCGAAAAAGCGCACGTTCTCGCGGGTCGGCGTTAATTGATTTGTTAGCCCAATTTTGCTGCTGAATTGTTATGTGTATGATGTTGTGATGCTTTAAGTATTTCTAAACTCTTTACTATGCTTCTTTTGTCAACTAATTGATCTGAGACAAATTTATGAACAATACTCGACAATAAAGTTTGATAAGGCAAACCTTCAGTGTCGGCTCTTCTTTTGAGTTGCTCAAGATCATTGCTTTTTAAACGCAAACTTATACTTTTCTTTTCATTAGCCTTATCTATAATTCCTTCAATGAGTTTCATTTTTGAAGCATTAGCAGTTTTGTAGGAAGAAATGTTATCTTCTATTTCTTGTTCGTTTTTGTCTAATTTTTGACTCATAACGTCACCCCATATATTTTTTATTCAGTTTCCTGCTGGGAAATGCTGTTTTAAGAATAATATTTGATTGGCTATCAATTATAAATGGAACAGAATAAATATAATTATTAAATTTAATAACAAATATTTGCTGGGATGGTCTTGAGGGGTTTTCTAAAATATCGAGATACTCTTTTCTCAGTATTATTTCTGATATTTCATCGAACGATATACCCCTTTCATTTTGTAGTTTTTGATTCTTATCATCATCCCAAATTATCATATCAGCGTTCTCGATTAAATGTTAACTTAATATACAATGTATATTCATTACGCGACAATATGTCAATTTGTTTTAGGGGCTAACGTCCCGCATCACCAGGCCGCTGAAGATCGGCTACCAATGACCAGACAAGAAGGCCGTGGATAACCCCGGATGCCGGGACGTGGGCGGCTCTGGTGGATGCGGTTGTTATGTTTATTTGGTAAGGTGCCACTCTTTTTCAAGTCTAGACAACATGCAGCTAACAACTTGCTTTCGACGGTCATCTTCTGGTATTTCTGCACCGTCATCAGCTTGCACAATGAATGTTCTGACTGGCATTACAAGATTTTTTTCATCCGATGTTAGGTGGGATTCAATGAATCCCCACAATGATGATTTTTTTATATCTGTAATTGATTCTGATTTATCTAACAAAAACCTGGCATTTGAAATCAGTTTTTCCTTGTACTCAATGCCTTTGCGACGCTTTTCAATAAAATAATGAACCCACGGTGCGACTAATGATGCAACAGTCCCAGACAGAAAACCAAAACCGGCAGCTACAAAAGCTGACCAAAAATCAAAAGGAATTGAACTCAATGGTACGACTTGTTCTGCTGCCATTCTTGTTTTTCTCCTCTATGAATACGTTCAGTCTTTTAGCGATTGTTTATATTCTTACACGAACATAACGTCAAAGTTAACCCGCCCACCAACTGGGCTGGCTACCAACCTTGAGCGTAGCAAGATACTTGTAACACCCCGAAAAATCGCACGTTCTCGTGGGTCGGGTTGAACTAATTGTTAGCATTTTTGTGGTGAAGTTATTATTCATTCTTCATTAATGCGCTTATACATTTATTGTAAGATTCAGGCGTGGTGCATTTAGTTTTAAGGTATGTTTCTAATTCATTGCAAGACGAAAAATCATCCTGTGAACGATAATCTCCCTTAGATATTAAGTAATCTAAATCATCATTATTGGAAGGAGAAAAAGTTATAACAGAAGTCTCTTTGCAACCATTCCCATCTTCAAGGCTTTGTAAAAAATTTCCAGATAACACGATATGTTTTTCAGCTCGTCCATCTGCTAATATAACAAATTTCTCAGATACCTTTTTATCCTTCACTTCAAATTTATTCTTGTCTTGATAGGAAATATCAAGAAGTTCTGATTTGAATGCTTGTATTTTTGCTCCTGTGTCAACACCTCCTCCTGCCGAAACCTCATATCTTGCTGTTATATAACCTCGAATTACAGAGATATCCTTGTTCTCTACTGCATCAAGGCATTCAGGTTCTTGTATTACCCCTAGTACTTCATCTTCTGCAAGTTGTACTGTGTGGACATCGCCTATTTTGGCAGTAAGGACAGAGGTGTTATCGTATTTAAGGTTCAACGATTCTATTTCTTCAATTCCTTTTGATATCCAGCTTCCAGGGTCTATTACAAACTTCATATTTTGGGTTGCTGTAATTTCAGGAACAGATGGCCCAGCAAATGAGATTGGTATAAATGTTGAATTAAATGAACATTTTCGAGACAGCATAGACATGCTATCTCTCCGAACAACGGTGCCAATAGGATAAATAATAGTTGCAGGAACGACACGCATGTTATTTGATCTACCAATTATGCCATTAAAATATGTTCCAAGATCAGATTGATATTGATTCCAATTAGCTAAACTTTGATTTGTAGAAGGTGGCTTTGGGCCAGTGCTAGTACATCCAGTAAGGAGAACTATATTGCATAGTAAAATAGTTCTTATTGTGAGTAGTTTCATTATTGTCTTCCTTTTTTGTTTTATGCTAACGGTCCGAGCTGAGCGGAGCCAGCGGGAGGTGGTTGAAAGCGTTGTTTGCTTTCAACCACCTCTTGCTGGGTTTCGCTCCAGCGACTTGATGGC
>JANTFJ010000420.1 GCA_024763495.1 Desulfobulbaceae bacterium
GGCTTACGTATGACTAATACGCTGCGCCGACCTGATCACGAAAATCTACGGCACCCTGTAACCAGTTACAATTACAGGGGTTAGCGAAGTTAGGACGTAAATATTCGGATAGCACCCCACCTTCGCCCGTTTAGGCGTGATTCACATAGTATACTATAGTGAACACGCCGAAACGAACAAATCTGGGGCACTATCCGAATATTTAAAGGGGTAGAGAAGGGTAGCTTTTACCTAACCCGAATATTTACGTTAGGACGCTTACCCCATGAGTAGTTACGTATGATCAAAAACTGCCATAACCACTGTCCAGTAACTGTTCAGTATCGTCTTTTGTAACTTCGGCTAAATGTTTAAGACAACCTTCTCCCCGCAATCTTACCTGCGCGTGCGTCAACCCTGCGATATACCGATGTATTATCGCAGGGTTGAAGCACGCGCGTGGCCGCGGCCCTGAATCCCTTACAGTTATGGGGCTGTCGCCTCCGGATATAGTTTATTGAGCGTTGTCCAAAAAAGCAGCAGACTGACACAATATGAAACAAGTAAATCAAAAAAACATAAGTTCAGATCCCAAAGGATTAATTGTTGCCGGTCTGGGCGGCGGTTCCGGTAAAAGTGTCGTGGCTGTGGGTCTGGCCGCCTGTCTGGCCGCACGACAATTCAAGGTCTATCCCTTTAAAAAGGGGCCGGATTATATTGACGCGGGCTGGCTGCAGCTTGCGGCTTTGAGACCGTGCTATAACCTTGATCCTTACCTGATGTCAACCGAGGCCCTGCTCGAATCTTTCCGGCGGCGGTCAGCGTCAGCTGAAATTTGCCTGATTGAAGGCAATCGCGGTCTCTATGACGGAGTTGACGTATCCGGATCATTCAGTACGGCTGAGCTTTCCCGCCGGCTTAGTCTGCCTGTATTGCTGGTAGTGGACTGCACAAAGACTACCCGGACAGTGGCTGCCATGGTGCTGGGATGTCTCATGCTTGAGCCGGATGTAGCAATTTGCGGCGTTGTTTTAAACAGGATAGGCACCAGCCGTCATGAAGCCATTGTTCGCCAGGCCATTGAGAAATATACCTCGGTGCCGGTGCTGGGCGCGGTACGGCGGATGAAACAGGATATTTTCCCCATGCGTCATCTTGGGGTAACACCTTTCCAGGAGTATGAAGGGGCGGAAGAAGCGGTCTCAACCTTGGCCGAAATTGCTGCCGACAGTCTTGATGTTGCGCGAATCATGGAGGTTATGGAACCTGTCCACCCTCCGGCACAAATAACTGAATTGACATCGTCTGCCGGAGAAGTGCGAATCGGCATCCTGCGAGATGCCGCCTTTCAATTTTATTATCCGGAAAATCTCGCGGCCCTGGAAAAAGCCGGGGCTGAACTGGTTGAAATAAATTCTTTAACTGCCACGGAACTGCCTGATATCCATGGCCTTTATATTGGTGGCGGCTTTCCGGAAACAAATGCTCATCTCCTGGCTGCTAATGTCTCCTTCCGCCGCTCAGTTAAAGAGATGGCTGAGCAGGGACTGCCGATATACGCGGAATGCGGCGGGTTGATTTATCTTGGTGAAAGAATGATTATAGAAGGCCGCGAATTTCCCCTGGTTGGTATTTTTCCTGTTTCCTTTACCCTGGAGAAAAAGCCACAGGCCCATGGCTATACCCGGCTCAAAGCAGGATCTAATCCTTTTTACCCGGAGGGAACTGAAATCAAGGGGCATGAATTTCGTTACAGCAGGATTGAAAACTGGCCGGGTACTGGTGATGATTTGGCCCTGACCATGATACGGGGAGTTGGTTTCAGTGAAAAAAAGGATGGTCTTGTCAACAAGAACGTCCTGGCTCTTTACACTCATGTTCACGCGATAGGAACCCCGGAATGGGCCCCGGCCCTGGTTGGCTCAGCAAGACGGTTTAAGACAGGCTCAAGGTATCATTCCAGCGAGGGGCCTAGAAAATAATAAAATTCTAATTCCGGTTGATTATTAATCAATGGGTTGTGTGACTGCCGAACACCTTAACCAGTATTTTTTTCCTGTCAGCTTCATTGATGTCGTTCTTGACCCAATGAATAAATTCCTCGGTCACCCGGCTGAAGGCGCCATCATCTTTCTTGCATTTATCACAGATTGATTCGGCGGAATCACGATAAATTATGAGTTTACTGGCAGGCTCCCCTTCCTGGTCAATGGCCGCCATTTTTCGACAGTCGCATTCCAGCCTTACAACCGCAACACCAACCGCGTCAGGGCTGCCTTCTATAATTCCGGCAATCATCGCCTCTTCTGATTTTTGAATTTTCAGTTGCTTGCTGATTTTCTTTTTTTTCATCTTTCGTTTTATTTTCATGTTTAACCTCATTAATATTGATTTTTAGTCCCTTAAGGCTCACTCAAAAATAATTTTCGTGTTTTTCACATCCCTTAAGGGGGTACTGAAAAGAGTGGCAAGAAATTCAAAACTTTCTGTTAAGGGACTTATACCCGTCAGGTAAGCACCCTGTAACCAGTTACAAATATTGAGATTTGCAATCATTAGGTGCTTATCCCATGAGTAGTTACAAAATAAAAATGTATAATGCCATACTTTGTGTTTTAGCGCTTCCCTGACATCGCAAATCGGGCTCCTGCGAAGACGGAGGTGCGGGCATGGCCAAACTCAGGACCCCCTTAGCTCCGTTCAGGCGCAACCGTTCACCAGGGAGTAAATCTTTGCAATATTTAAGTCTCTAAGCGTTTACCAGTGCCTTAGATTTGTTCATTCGGAGTCTCGTTCCTCGCTTAC
>JANTFJ010000421.1 GCA_024763495.1 Desulfobulbaceae bacterium
GTCAAAAATAAGCACAGCCATATAGTTGATATTGCGAGCATTATTTTTGACAAATAACACAGAGTTGGGGAAAAAGGGCATTCTCGGACAGCCTCCTGTGAGGTTTGCGATGTTCCGGCACTTACCCCATGAGTAGTTACGATAATAGAATGAAGGATAAATTTCAGTCCGCATGGAATCGCCCTTTTATTGACAAATAGGAATATCTCATGACATTTGATGTTGTAAAGGAACTTGATAGAGTCATAGCCTCGGATCATCACGATCCTTTTGTTGTCCTCGGTCTGCACGTGATTGAGCATGAACCGACCTCTGCCATAATCCGCGCTTTTCTTCCTCTTGCCGAGTCCGTCCGCCTGGTTGTTAACGGAGAAATGCGGGATATGTACAAAATGAGGGAGGAAGGCCTTTTTGAGATTGTTGTGGTCGATTACGTTGAGCCCTTCAAGTATCAATTTGAGGCTACCTGTTATAACAAATCTACCAGGACAATTTATGATCCATACCGTTTCATGCCCCAGTTAAGTGAGTTTGACCGTTATCTTTTTAACCAGGGAAATCACTATGAAATCTATAACCACCTTGGCGCACATCAGGTAGTAATCGATGACATAGAAGGAACAATTTTCAGGGTCTGGGCTCCCTCTGCCCGCAGGGTAAGCATTGTCGGAGATTTTAATTACTGGGATGGCAGAGTGCATCAGATGCGGGTTCTGGGTGACTCGGGTATATGGGAACTGTTTATTCCCGGAGTCAGCAAGGGAGATATTTATAAATTTGAGATAAGAACTCCTGATTTTGATATTGTTGAAAAGGCTGATCCTTACCAGTTTTTTGCCGAATTACGCCCCAAGACCGCTTCTGTGGTCTGGGATGTCGGGAGTTATAAATGGCAGGATAAAAAATGGCTTGCCGACCGCACTGATAATCCGCAATATAATAAGCCAATGTCAATTTATGAAGTGCATCTGGGATCCTGGCGGCGTGATCCGGCTGATATCAACCGCTTTCTTTCTTATCGTGAACTGGCGGAGTCCCTGGTGCCCTACGTCAAGGAAATGGGTTTTACCCATATTGAATTGTTACCCATCATGGAACATCCCCTTGATGAATCATGGGGCTATCAGACCAGTGGCTATTTTGCCGTAACCAGCCGTTTCGGCACTCCCCAGGATTTCATGTATTTTGTTGATTGCTGTCATCAGAATAATATCGGGGTTATTCTCGACTGGGTACCGTCTCATTTTCCCACTGACGGTCATATCCTCGGTCGGTTTGACGGTACTGCCCTGTATGAACATGCTGATCCCCGCCAGGGAGCGCAGCCGGAATGGAAAACCTTAATTTTTAATTACGGCCGCCAGGAAATTTCAAATTTTCTTATTGCCAGCGCCTTGTTCTGGCTCGATAAGTACCATATTGACGGCTTGAGGGTCGATGCTGTAGCCTCCATGCTTTATCTTGATTATGGGAAAAAAGAAGGAGATTGGATTCCTAATACCTATGGCGGCAAAGAAAATCTTGAGGCTATTGAGTTTATTAAACATCTTAACTCAATAGTTTATGAGCGATTCCCCGATACTTTGATGATTGCTGAAGAGTCAACCAGCTTTTACGGAGTATCCAAGCCGACGGATCAGGGTGGCCTGGGATTCGGCTATAAATGGAATATGGGATGGATGAATGATATGCTTAATTATTTTAGCCGTGATCCCCTGTTCCGTAAATATCACCATAACGCCCTGACGTTTTCCCTGTTATATGCCTTTTCAGAGAATTTTATCTTACCTTTCTCGCATGACGAGGTGGTTCACGGTAAAAAGTCGTTACTGGAAAAAATGCCGGGAGACAGATGGCAGCAATTTGCCAACCTGCGGCTTCTCCTGTTTTTCATGTGGACTCATCCCGGTAAAAAACATATTTTTATGGGTGATGAATTCGGCCAGCTTTCCGAATGGTACAGCAAGGTCAGTCTTGATTGGCATCTGCTTGACGAGGGGCCGTCACATCGGCAACTGCATAAGTGTTTTAAGGATTTGAATGCCCTGTACCGGACTCTTAAAGCGCTCTGGCAGGTTGATTTCAATAATGAGGGCTTCAGGTGGATGGATTTCCAGGATATTGACAACAGTATTATATGTTATGCCCGTCTGGCCGAAGATCCCGGTGATCATGTCGTCTGTCTGCTTAATATGACCCCCCAGGCTCATGACAATTATCGGGTCGGAGTGGTTGAAAATGTACCGTATCAGGAAATTTTTTCTACTGATATTGTCGAGTTTGGCGGCAGTAATATTACTAATCCGGAAATTTGTCAGCCTATTGCCGAACCAGTAGGACAGGCTGCTTTTCATGTCAAAATGAAGATACCTCCCCTCGGAGGAATAATGATAAAACCATGCGGATAGGAGAAAATATATGGCTAACGCGACCCAGGTTCCCGGAGATAAGGTGAAAAAGGTTTTAAAGTGGGTAAAAGAAATGCTCGATGCCCATCCTGAAAAGGGCAGAAAGGATATTTTCAAGGAAGCGGAGATCCGTTTTGACCTTACCCCTGTAGAATGTGATTTTATAAATAAAAATTTTGTTGACTGCCGGTAAGTTTCCTGTAAGCAGTTGTCAGGATAGTGATCAATAAACCACACCTTGACTTTTGAGAAGGCACGGCCTGTAAGCGTTTCAGGGATGCCGCCATGTGCCCGTTTTAACGCTCGCGATAATACATC
>JANTFJ010000422.1 GCA_024763495.1 Desulfobulbaceae bacterium
CGAATAGCAGCGCTATTTAAAGAAAATTAGCGGAAAAATGGGCCAATTTATCCGATTTTGCAGTAGGTTCGCTATTCTCGGACAGCCTCCTAGTGTCAATGCTGTTGGGTCTGATATATATTCGTTATGGCGTGCCAGTACAATTTCGATAGAAGTTATAGATGAATTATGCCATATTCAAACTATTAATGTTGATTCTACAACAGGATACTTTGGCTTAATCGCAACCGGCGGGTACATCTCCAGCGTTACATACGCTTCTCTCACTGATCAAGCCGAGGGAGTTGATAATTTCTATTTTGGCTCAGTCGATCCTGTTCCGGAACCAGCAACAATGTTGCTTTTTGGTACAGGTTTAGCAGCACTTGCCGGAAACAGAATCAGAAGAAAGAAAAAATAGCAGAAAAACAGGCAGCCAAATCCTACCTTGTCAGTATCAACCAACAAAAATCGCCGAAAAAAGCGCTTAACCGAAACAAAAAGGGGCGGCGCTTTTCCCCTATATTATTTTAACAGCAGTCTCGTCAAGTCCGTTTCCAGATGTTCGCCGAACAGCACTACTTTTCTGCATTAGCGGAAGAATTATTGTGAACTCTGTTCCCCTTCCGACATCGCTATCCACAAGAATTTCTCCCAGAATATTTTTGACAATGCCATAGGAAATACTCAAACCTAACCCGGTTCCTTCGCCAACATCTTTAGTTGTAAAAAATGGTTCAAAAATCTTGTTTTTTATTTCCTTGTGAATACCACAACCATTATCTCTAAAGCCAATCATGATTGTTTCCGAATTATTTTTCGTTAGAATTGTTATGACACCTTTGCCGGAAATTGCCTGCACACCATTGAGTATGACATTCATAAATGCTTGAGACAAATGATTAGGAAAACAAAATATCGTTGAATTTTCAGCGGAGTATTTTTTTATTATTTCAATACGATCCCTATATTGATAGCGAAGAAGAGCCAGGATAGAATCCAGGATAGCATGAACGTCTGTCAGGACTCCCTTCTCTTTTTTTGGACTTGAAAATGACCGCAGATCATTAATAATTTTCACACTCCTTTTAGTACCCTGATTAATATTTTCAAAAAGTATAGCAATTTCTTCAACCAGGTTTGACAAGTCGCTGTTCGCTGTATTATTAGCGGGAGGGGCAGCCTGTTGTTTCAATACGTCCTTTAATTTTTCAACATTAAGCTTCAATGAGGGCAATGCTCCGGATATAAAATTGATGCTGTTATTTACTTCATGAGCCACTCCCGCCACTAATTGACCTAAGGCAGCCATCTTGTCCGCATGGTTCAGTTTAGCCTGCATTTCCTTGACGTGCTCCTTGGCCTGTTTGCAGTCAGTAATATCCCTGCCGACATCCTGCATTTCAATAATCTTTCCCTGGTCATCAAATATTGCCCTGTTGATCCAACTCATCCAGCGAATGTCACCGTTTGGCATAATGACTCGATGTTCATGTGTGGCAGTTGGCTGGAGCAAAGTAAGTGAAGCAAAATGTTTTTTCACTTTCTCATGGTCTTCTTTTGGAATTAATTCAAAAAAATTTGTCTTGATAAGTTGTGATTTGTCTTTCGAAAAATATCGACAATATGCCTCATTCACGAATGTCAACTCACCACCTGGTTTCCATCGGCAAATGAGTTCAGTCTGAGTATCGACTACTGCCCTGTAACGCATTTTGCTCTTTCGTAACGCATCTTCTTTCATACGAATTTCAGTCATGTCACGCACGATGGCAATAATATATTTTTTCCCTTCTGACATACAACTGCACAGCCTTACATCAACCGGACACAGTGAGCCATCCAGTTTCCTGGCATTACCAGGGAAAAAAACATTATCTCCTTCTTCGAGCCCTTCCCATAGATGTTTCGCATTTTCAAAATCTACTTCTTTATCTACCTCCGGAACTGATTTCTGCAAAAGATCATGCCTTGTATAGCCAAGCATATCGCAAGCTGCCTGATTACATTCCACATAGCGTCCATCCATATCATGGACATAAATAGCATCGGCAGCCTGCTCCACGATTATTTTATAAAAAGTTGCCGGAAAGTGCACATCATTACCATCCTTGCAACGATTAAGTTTTTTCTCCAATTTTTTTATTCTTTCTTCAAGTTCGGAGTATGAAGATTTATCTATCATAAAAATGACCAATGGCCACCTTGAAAAATTGCTGTTTTGCCTAATTTCTGTATTTATACGAAAATAAAAAATGATCACATCTAGTTAATATAGCGTACTTTTTATTTTATATGCTCTTTGAATTAGAACAAAATATTTAATTTTTCAAGGCACCCCAATATTTATTTCAGGTAACTACTCACGGGGGGTAGGTACCTAATTTTCACTAACCACCTAACCCGGACAAGCCGGAACTAAAAAGGCGAAATAACATTAACTCATGATTAAATTCCGTCCAGGAAGACTTACATCAACTTGGAGGTTCAATCTGTTGACCTTGTTGGACAATATGTCCAAATCGGTATAAATAAAGGTGCTGCCGAGAACGGACTTATTGAGGCAACATTTTTATGTTTCTTTCCATTGCCGCAAGGGCATGGTTCATTGATGATATCATATTGCAAAAGAAAAGTGTATCTCACAGGGTAAGCGCTCCATGAACACCACCCTGCACCCGTTTAAACGCCGCGATATACCTGATGTATTATCGCAAGCGTTGAAACGGGCACATGGCGGCATCC
>JANTFJ010000423.1 GCA_024763495.1 Desulfobulbaceae bacterium
CTATAACTTCGCTAACCCCTGTAATTGTAACTGGTTACAGGGTGCCGTAGATTTTCGTGATCAGGTCGGCGCAGCATATTAGTCATACGTAAGCCGGACTGATCGCGGAAATATGAGCTGCCCTGTGAGCAGTTACCAAAAAGGCAATATTATATGAACGGAATTAAAAACATCCTGAACAAGATATGGCATGAAAAATATCTTCTTGGGATGCTCGCAAGCTGGACTATTCTAGTGTTGATTTCAGTCTGCTGGAATCTCTTCCAAAATCATCAGGAAATCATTGAACGGGCCAAAATTGAAGCTAATTCAATTTTCCAGCACACCATGGCCTACCAGAGCTGGATGTCTTCCCATGGCGGGATGTATACCGTTTTATCCGAGACAAACAAGCCAAATCCCTATCTCCATATTCCCGACCGTGATCTTCACACAATTGAAGGCTCTGTTTTAACCATGGTCAGCCCTTTTCAAATGCAGAGCGAGGTCTACCACGACTTTAAGGAACTCCATGCCCTCAATCGTTCAGTCAGCCTCAATCCGCTTAATCCGGCAAACCGTCCTGACCTATGGGAAGCTGAAAATTTACAGGCCTTTGCCGCCGGGACAACTGAAGTATTTGAAAAATCCAGGATTGGGGGAAAATACTATATGCGGCTGATGAGACCATTCAAGTCCGCAGATCAATGTTTTAAATGTCATGATATTAAGAATAAGAGCAGCGTCCTGGGAGCAAAAAGCATATCTGTTCCAATGGAACCATATTATAAATCGGCTCTAACCACCTGGTGGACAATGTCAATTACCCACCTTGTCATGCTTATCCTTGGCATGGCAATGATTATAAAATTCTCCAGAGGCTGCAAAAAATACCAGCAGACAATCAAAGAGAGCGATAAAAAATTACGCATTGTCTCTGAATTTGCCTACAATTTTGAATACTGGACAACCGAAGAAAATGAAATTATTTTCATTTCACCTTCCTGTGAAAGAATAACGGGTTACAGTAAAGATGAATTTCTCCGGAATTCAGACTTACTTGAAGCTATAATCCATCCTGATGACCGTAAACTTTTCCATAACCATCATAAACATTTTCAGGCCCCGTCCCACAATGATATAGATTTTCGAATTATAACTAAAAAAGGAGAAATACGCTGGATTTCCCACACCTGCAGCCCGATCTTTATTGATAATCAATTTCTCGGGCGACGATCCAGCAACAAAGATGTGACAGAACGAAAAAAACTGGTAGCAGAACTGCTCCAGGCCCAGAAAATGGAATGTCTTGGCCATTTTGCCGGTGGAATTGCCCATGATTTTAACAATGTCCTGACCTCAATGGTGACTTTTACCCATCTTCTCCAGGATGAAGTTGATGAACATAACGAAAATATTCAAGATTATATTAAACATATAATTATTTCAGCCAAACTAGGTAAAAACCTGACTTCCAACCTTCTCTCTTTTGGACAAAGACAGATAATTAATCCTAAAAAAACTTTTCTTAACAAGATCGTCAATAATATTTCCGATATTATCAAAGTCCTTATCCCGAGGCATATCCACTGGAAATTTGATCTAACAGATGATGATCATCCTGTTTACGCCGATCCACACCAGATTGAACAGATTATGATTAATCTCTGCACTAATGCCAGGGATGCCATGCCGAACGGCGGCACCATGACTATCTCCACCACGACAGCAACCCTGAACAATGAATATTCCGGTTCAATCGGGAAAATACCTCCGGGGCGCTACATGGTTCTGGCCGTTGCCGACAGCGGCGAAGGAATTTCCGCCGCCAACATATCTCAACTATGCGAACCATTTTACACAACCAAAGAAAAGAAAAAGGGGACAGGGCTCGGGTTGTCAATCATTTCCCGGATAGTCAAGGAACATAACGGGTTCCTGGATGTAAGCAGCAGGGTGAACCATGGAACTGTTTTTAAAATTTATCTGCCGATTATGATAGTTGACCAGGAGACAAGCAAAAAATTACCCTTACCGATCCTGGAACAACCAATGCCGGGAACTCGCACAACAACAACCATACTGCTGGCGGATGATGACGAATTAATCCGCAGATCAATCAGTATGGCGTTTGAACAAAAAGGAATAAATATGCTGCTGGCCAATGACGGAGCAGAAGCCCTCAGCATTTATCTTGACAATAGGGACATAATTGATATGGGTGTGTTTGATGTGGTCATGCCGAAAAAAAATGGGTGGGAAGTATATGATATAATACGTAAAGACCGCCCTGACTTTAAGGCGATCTTCCTGAGTGGTCACACCAATAAAATTATTACCAACAAAATTATCGCAGAGGAACACTTAATGTTCATGGCCAAGCCGCTGGAGATTCAAACCCTCTTGAAAAAAGTCGATGAAATCCTGAAAAAATGACACTGTAACTATTCAGCTATACTCCATCTTTGCCCATTTGGTTCTTCTCGAACAGCATTTATGTTTGGCCTCACAGTCTGCGGGAAAGAAAGTTTCTAATTTCTCATTTGTCTGGTGTTGCACCTCTGGAAGACAGGGATTTTCCAGGGGTGTGGGCAATGCCCGCCTTGGCGGGTTAGCAGTTTAATGGAACCGGCAGTAAATGTTCGGCTAGCACCCCACCTTCGCCCGTTTCGGCGTGATTCACATAGTATACTATAGTGAACACGCCGAAACGAACAAATCTGGGGCACT
>JANTFJ010000424.1 GCA_024763495.1 Desulfobulbaceae bacterium
GGGGTGCCCCCATGTTTTTCCTGATTATGACGCTTTTTTTCAATATCCCGGCAAAATCGGCCAGATCCGTCTTTTTCAGAAATGCAAGGTTCCTCATCCTCTAACCCAGGTATTTGACGATTTATCCGCCTGGGAAAAAGAGGGGAAAAATCCGGCATTTCCTTTGGTGTTCAAGTTTTCCTGGGGCGGGGAAGGCAGAAATGTTTTTTTTGTCGGCAGCGAGACTGAGCTTGCCGGATATCTGAAGCTTGCGGCAGAATATGAAAAGCAAGGGAAAAGAGGTTTTATTTTTCAGGAATATATTCCGGTAAACGGCCGCAGCCTGCGGGTTGTTGTCATGGCTGAAAAATTTATTTCCTACTGGCGCTGCCATGAAGAGGAGAATAATTTTTACAGCAACCTTGCCCGGGGCGCGGTTATAGACCGAGATGCTGATCCGGAAATGCAGCAGGCAGCCATAGGCGAGTTAAAAAAATTCTGTACGAAGACCAAGATCAACCTGGCAGGATTTGATTTTATTTTTGATCCCCGCCAGGCTGAGCCGATCCCCCTTTTTTTAGAGATAAATTATTTTTTCCGCAGTCACGGCTTAGGCGGCCCGGATGGTTATCTGGAGTTGTTGACGGCAGCGGTCAGGGAATGGATTGACTCGTTGTCCCGACCTTGACAGGCAATTAATTTTTTTAATTTTTCCAGGGCCTGACCGTTTGCCAGGGCTTCCAGGGCCAGAGCGGTTCCCTTTTTCAGATCTTCCTCATAACCGGAGACCCGCAGGGCCGCTGCCGCGTTAACAGCAAAAAGATCGGCCAGCGGGCCATTGTCCCGACCCTCTAATACCGCCAGGATGGCCTCGGCATTGCCGGAGGCGGAATCCCTGGAGGCAATCTGCCGGTAAGAGCATTGCTTTACCCCGAAATCCGTCGGCGTAAGGGTGTATTTGTCGATGTTCCCCTGGCGCAGTTCAACTATAGCGGTAGGGCCGCAGATTGAAATTTCGTCAATTCCCAGCTCTGGATCATGTTTTTCCGACATGCCATAGGGTGAGATAGCCGCTTTGGTACCGGTTTCCCTCAAAATTTCGATTAATTGAGGGCAGAGCGCTTCGGCATAAGCGCCGATAACAATGGAACTGGTCTTGGCGCATGGCCTGGTCAGGGGGCCGATAATGTTGAAAACCGAGGTGAAACGCATGGATTGGATCAGCCTGGCCCAGCCTGATTTTAAAAAAGATTCACCCGGCAGATAACATATACCATGCTCCTCCAGACATTTTTGGGCCATGCTTAATGGTTTGGATATATCCAGGCCGAATATTTCCAGGACATCAGTGGCCCCGGAAACGCCGGTAACCAGCCGCGCCCCTTTTTTAGCGATTTTAATTCCGCAGGCCGCGGCAATAAGGGCGGCCGGGGTGGAGACATTGACGGTTTTTAAGGCATCTGAGCCGGTACCGACAATGTCGCAGCATTCTTCGGCAAAATCAGGCTCAATTTTTGCGGTATCAAATTCATAAAGGGCGTCCCAGGCCCCGCATAATTCTTCGGTATTCGGCCCCTTGGTCAGGTGGCTGATCAGGAAAGCTCCCTGTTGCAGTTCCGGCTGTTCATTTAAGATGACCTGCCGATAATATTCCCCGGCTTCGGCCCTGGTCAGGTCTTGACCGGCCACCAGGCGCATGATGATTTTTCCAAATTCGCGCAGATTTTTTTCTTTGATGTCAGTCACTTATTAAAACTCCAGAACAGTTCCGGCAGAACATGATAAAAAATTTTGGTAAACAGCGGCAAGGGCTGCGCGGCCCCGCTCTCCGGTGCAATGGCAGGGGCCGACCTCTTTAACGCTGTATTGCCGGAATATTTTTATGGTCTCGGTCAGCCTTGCCGGGCCGGCATTTAAAAGGTGCATGCCTCCCAGAACTGCTCGAAACATGGTTGATCCGCTAATTTCCGCGGCATAACGGATAATATTGCAGATGCCGCTGTGGGCGCAGCCTGCCAGCAGAATCGGCCCTGCTGCCGTTTCGATAAACAGAGCGCTGTCGTCAAGAAGAGGATCAGCCTTTTTCCCCAGGGGATCAAGAAAAAAAGGGCCGCCGGTATCTTCAAAATCATAATGGCGGGGAATAACTCCCAGAAAAATTACGCCGGGAATAATTTCTGTTGGTTTTTTTTTAATTTTTATTTGATTCAGCAGTTCGTCGGGCATGTTAATCCCGATTTCCCGAGCTTTCTCTCCAGGCTGAACAGCGAAACGGGGAGCTAAGGCCATTTTATCGGCCATGATAATCTGTGGTTTTATCTTACGAAACAAAAACAGACCGCCCCCGTGGTCATAATGACCATGAGAAAGGACGATTGTCCTGATCCGCTCAAGATCAATATTCAGCCGGGCGGCATTAAGGGCCAGCAGGCCGCTCTGGCCGGTGTCAAAAAGCAGTTGCCTGTTGTCACGTTCAACCAGCACAGCCAGGCCGTGTTCGTGACCTGTTTTTGAACTGGAAGAATTATTTTCAATGATAAATGTCAGGCGAATCGAATTCATTAATATTCCTGGAGATTGCGAATCTCATGCGTAAATGTTCGGGTTGGGTAAAAGCTACCCTTCTCTATCCCTTTAAATGTTCGGATAGTGCCCCAGATTTGTTCGTTTCGGCGTGTTCACTATAGTATACTATG
>JANTFJ010000425.1 GCA_024763495.1 Desulfobulbaceae bacterium
TTTAGCAGACCTACGGTTGGGTGCCACCACCACATATGGAGAAGTTACCAAAAATCAAAACAAAAAATTGTTTAGACAATGGCCGTAAGCGCCTAATTAACTTCTCACTTTTTTGTATTGCACCTGTTTTTAAGGGTGCTTACCTCTTTGCCCATTTGAGCCAGCTTGACCAGGAGGCTGTCCGAGAATGCCCTTTCTGCGGAGTCTCGTACCTCGCTTACCTGATTTGAGAAAAAATGTCTATTCTCGGACAATCTCCTAGCACCAGTATGCTGCGCAGGCACTGGTCAACGTAAATCTGGGGCACTATCCGAACATTTAAAGGGGTAGAGAAGGGTAGCTTTTTCCCAACCCGAATATTTACTGGTAAACGCTTAGAGACTTAAATATTGCAATAATTTACTCCCTGGTGAACGGTTACGTTTATCGTATCCGGGAACTGGCTTCGTTACCGGATTTCCCTCGTAACTCAACGGCATCTCACTCCAGGCAGGACTTGAACAATTAAATATGGGACAAAATATGTAACTGAGGCATTACGTAAACTTTTGTTATATGACTATCCCAGTTTCATGGTTATGTCCTGCATGGTATTGGCAGTAACATGAAATCGTTTGGCTATTGATTTAATTTGACTGAGTAATTCTTTGTGTTTGAACATCTGGTGGATGTCGTTCCCTTCCGCTACCCGGCTCATGGCCTGGACATAACTTTCAGTAACAAGATGGGCCATGGTTCGCGCCTCTTCCGCCTTATTGCGGATAGTTTCCATTTCATTATGATGCAGGGCAGCAAACCCCTGGGCCAGAATATCGGCACAGTCCCGTAGCTGCCGCATAATTATTTCATATTCTTCAAGATCGTCAAGCCCGTATGCTGTACTTTCCATGACCAGATGCTTAATACTGATAAGCACCCAGTCAAGGTGCGTTATTACCCTGAATATCGCCTCTCGATCTACCGGGGTTATAAAGGCCCGACCCAAATCATCCATATTGCGGTTCTTGAGAATTGTCGCCTGGTTTTCGTTGGTTAAAATCGCTTCACATGCCTTTTGATCTCCCTGGGCGAAACAACGATAAAGATCATGGGTCGCATTTTTAGTTGCCTCGCTTTGTTCCTGCAATTCTTTAAAAAAATCAATCTCTTCCGGTAAAATATATTTTTTAAAAAACTGGATAAGGCTCATAAAATTCCCTGTATTTTTATAAAAATCATGGTAAAGAAAGCGCCAATCATGGCTGACACCGGCAGGTTAAAAAGCCAGCCTTTAACAATATTAATCGCAGTCTTCCAGTGCACATGACGAGGTTTTTCACCGGCTCCAACTCCAAGCAGCGTGGAAGTCACTACCTGGGTAGTTGAAGTTGGCGCGCCTATAGCGGTAGAAGCGGAGATAACCAGGGCTGAACCTATCTGATCGGCAACTGAGTGAATATTACGGATTTTATAAATGCCAAACCCCATGGTTTTAATAATAGACCAACCGCCGAACAGCGTCCCCATGGTAATGGAAAGAGCACAGATAACAATAACCCAGTCAGGAATAACAAACTGCTGATAATGGCCGCTGGTATAAAGCAACATACCTATTACTCCCATGCCTTTCTGCGCGTCATTGGTGCCATGGCTGAAACCCAGCCCGGCCGTGGTAAAATACTGACAGACAATAAAAAATTTTCGACTGTTAAAAGAAAGGCGACGCAAAAAACGAAGAAACAGCTTCATTAATAGAAACCCCCCGACGAAACCAGCCAGGGGCGAAAAAAAGAGGCCGATTATAATTTTGACCACCCCTTGCAGATGCCAGTCAAGCAGGGCGGCAAAACCCCAGTTAACACTGTCATTGCCCATGGCATAAAGCCCGGAACCAACCAGGCCGCCGACCAGGGAATTTGACGATGATGTCGGCAATCCCAGCTTCCAGGTCAGCAGATTATAAAAAACTGCCGCCAGGATAGAAGACAGGACAATACATTCGGCAAAAAGAGGGGGCTGATTGTCTATATGAACAAACTGGCCAATAGTATCCGCCACTGCCAGGCCGCCGATAAAGGGGCCGAGGAAGGTAAAAGTGGTAACCAGAAAAATTGCCATGGCAGGTTTCATGGCCCGGGCCGCAATACATGTTGCAATCATATCTGCCGAGTCATGAAAACCATTGGTGAAATCAAAGAGTAAAACAGTTATTATGGTTATTATTAAAACTATCTGGGCAGGATCAATCGACATTATGATGAACCGGGAGCAGAGGATTAGCTGATTCAGCTGGTTACGGCAGGAGTAACTGTTCACTGGGGGCTACTTGTTTACTTATAACTCCAGCCTGTAAGCGCTCTCCAGTGCCTTAGAATGCGAAGTTATTTGTAACTATTCAGCTGCACTTCATCTGCACGTGATAAGGCTGGCACCCATACTTCGGGCATAAACTCCGACTCCGTGAGGTGCTGGTGAACGCTTACCGGCAGGATAACAAAGTTCTTCGTTTATAGCAAAAAAACGCTGATTGTTTCAGTGTAAGCGTTCCTTTATTGAACGCTATCGTTCAGAGTTAACAAATTATCGTCCTCACGGGTAACTGCTCACAGGGCACCGCATATTTCCGCGATCAGCCTGTCTTACATAGCACCAGTATGCTGCGTCAGTCTGATCACGAAAATCTCCGGCAC
>JANTFJ010000426.1 GCA_024763495.1 Desulfobulbaceae bacterium
ATCAATAAACCACACCTTGACTTTTGAGAAGGCACGGCCTGTAAGCGTTTCAGGGATGCCGCCATGTGCCCGTTTCAACGCTCGCGATAATACATCACAGGTATATCGCGGCGTTGAAACGGGTGCAGGGTGGTGTTCATGGAGCGCTTACAATATATGCATCATGATTGCAGATTCAACTGACCCGAAGGGGCCTCTTTTCCCAAGCTGAGTCTTGGAAAAAAGCTTAGGTGCTTACCCCATGAGTAGTTACAAAAAAACTATAACCCTTAAAGACTGTTACAAAACATATACCCAGGATCTTGACAAGGCCTGTTCTCCTGAAGAAACCGTAGCCTGTTTTCGCCGGCGGCTGCGGGAGGAAAAGCTCGATATTTTAAAAGAGGTAAAACGGGTTGATAACGGCAGGCTGGATATTCCTGTTTATTTCAGCGTTTGTGCTCCAGAGGGCGAGGAGATTATCGGCACTAAAAAACAGATGGGCAAGGGCAGCACCCCGGAACAGGCCCAGGCCAGCGCCTGCATGGAACTGGCTGAGCGTTTCAGCTTTTTCAGCTTTATGCGGGAGCCCGCTAATTTTATTACAGCCACTTATCCCGAAGTTAAAGATAAATATCCGGTAATGTCCCTTGAGATGCTGCTCAAATCGGTTCATGATGACCATACTTCAGTCCCGCAGCTGGCCGCACTCCTGGCTGAGATTCCTGTTGAATGGGCCTGGGCTCGTAATTTGACCAGCGGGAATGAGGTGTTGATTCCTTTCAGTTGGTTTTACGCAATTAATGAGTTTAACGGCCCTTCCGCCGGCAATACCATTGAAGAGGCGGTGAGTCAGGGATTATGCGAGGTCGTGGAACGTCATGTCTCCTCCCTGGTGAGTTACGGCAGGCTTAAGACCCCGGCCATTGTCCATGAATCCTTAAGCGATCCGGTAGCCGTGGAATTGCTGGCCAAATTTAAAAAAGAGGGGATTGATGTTTATTTTAATGATCTTACCCTGGATACCGGCATTCCCACAGTAGCGGCCCTGGCAGTCGATCCCGCTACCTTTCCGGAGACAAGTGAAATTGTTTTTACCGCCGGTACCACGCCCCAGCCGGAAAAATCACTTATCCGCGCTCTTACTGAGGTGGCCCAGCTGGCCGGAGATTTTAATTCCGGCTCAAACTATATTGCCAGCGGCCTGCCCAAACCCCGTTCCCTGGCAGAGGCGGAATATATTATCAACAGCCCCGGTTCCATCCGGGTAGATGATATGGCTGATCTGGGCAATGATAATATCCGGGTCGAAATTGAAAATTGTCTGGCCGGCCTGGCCCGGCTGGGAATGGAAGTTTTTGTCCTGGATATAACCCACCCCCGCCTGAAGATTCCAGCAGTGTATGTTATTGTGCCGGGCGCCCATTTTCGTGAGCGTTCACGGATTAACAATGCCGGTCTTTTTGCCGCCAGGCTGGTGACGGAAAAAATCAGCGATCCTCTGGCTGCCAACAGTCAACTGCAGGCCATGCGGAAAATTTTACCTGACGCCTATTATATTGAGTTTTATCTGGGCCGTAATTTTATAACTCTTGGTCTGCCTGATGAGGCCCTGGAACATCTGCATGCTGCCCTGAAACTTAATCCGGCCGAGGAAGATCTGCCCTATATTTATTCATATCTGGGTGACTGCCTGAAAAATCTCGAACGCTACAGCGAGGCCCTGCCGATATTGACTCAGGGTCTGGCTTATGATGAAGAGAGGCCTGATATCCATAATATCATGGGGGTCTGTTATTTTAAACTGGAAGATTACCAGCAGGCCATAAACCATTTTCATCGGGCCGTAGACCTGCTGCCCTCGTCCGCGATTGATTATGCCAATCTTGGTGTTAATTATAGAAAGCTGAATCGGCTTGACGAGGCCCGTCATTTTTTTGAGCTGGCCCTGAACCTTGATCCCGGCATAACCTTTGCCGCAGAGCAGCTGGCCGAGCTGCTTTAATTGCCGTCTCCATGAAGAGTCTGATTCATAAATTGCGTGATTTTGCCGGGGAAAGAGATTGGCAGCAGTTTCATTCTCCCAAGAACCTGGCCATGGCCTTAAGTGTTGAGACCTCGGAAATTGTAGAAATTTTTCAGTGGCTCACCCAGGAGCAGAGCTTTAATCTTGATGAAGCGGGCAGGGAACACCTGGCCGAAGAAATTGGTGATGTTCTGATTTATCTGACCAGTCTGGCCGACAAGTACGGGATTAATCCCCTGGAAGCGGCTCATGCCAAGATGATAAAAAACGCGGAAAAATATCCGGTAGCCAAGTCCCGTGGCATTGCCCGCAAGGTAAGCGCCCCATGAACATCACCCTGCACGTGCTTAAACGCCGCGATATACCTGATGTATTATCGCGAGCGTTGAAACGGGCACATGGCGGCATCCCTGAAACGCTTACAGACCGTGCCTTCTCAAAAGTCAAGGTGTGATTTATTGATCGCTATCCCTTACAGTTATGGGGGGGTCGCCTCTGGGTGTACTTTATCGAGCGCTGTCCCCGCAAGTATAATGAATTACAGGAAAGTGTAGTAGTTAGACGTAAATATTCGGGTTGGGTAAAAGCTACCCTTCTCTACCCCTTTAAATGTTCGGATAGTGCCCCGGATTTGTTCGTTTCGGCGTGTTCACTATAGTA
>JANTFJ010000427.1 GCA_024763495.1 Desulfobulbaceae bacterium
ACTCCTCAGCCAGTTTTGCTTCGGAAATTTTCTCTCCAGGCTTCAACTTCCCCACAATAATCGTTTCCCGGATAAATTCGGCTATCTTTTCCGGCAGGGGCTGATGGTCAGCAATGCTGCTTTCCAAAACATCTATTTTCATATTCTACCTCATTCTCCCGTCTCGAATGGATGATCATGCCATGCCACGCAAACTACGTGTTCTTATCTCTTACCCTCGTCCTGAATCAACAAATATTCTTTGATCAGCACTTCCTCTCCCAATTTGGCATTAGCTATCATACATCTTTCGGCCATCACTCCATCATGGAGCTTAAGCGCGGCAATAATTTCATCATGCTCCGCGTGCATTCTTTTCAAACGGGAACTGGATGAAACAAAAAAACGAAATCGCATAAACTGTTGCACCAGGCGGGAAACAACAGAAGTAATCTTCTGATTCCCACAAACCTCAAGAATGAAATGATGAAATTCATTATGATACCGGGTCAGATCCGCCACATCCATTTTTGCCGCATATTCTTTTATTTTGCGGTTAATTCGCTCCAACTGAGCAATTTCACTATCGGTAATTTTTTCCGCCGCAATACGGGCGGCATACCCCTCCAATACGGCTTTTATTTCATAAAAATCATGGATATCCTTAGCATCCAACTCAGCGACAACGGCCCCTTTTCGCGGAATAATTTTCAGGAATCCCTCAGACTCCAATTGCCTGAAAGCTTCCCTGATCGGCGTGCGACTCAAACCGTATCGAGAGGCAATTTCCAGTTCAGTAACCCGCTCTCCCGGTTTTAATTTTTGCTGGATAATTGCTTCCCGCAAAAGCTCTGCCACCTTTTCGCGTAAGGTTCTATGGCTGGCAATAATTTCCGATATATTTTTAGACACAGCTTGCACATCCTTACTGTAGACTCGTGGTAACTCTTCAGCTGACCCGTAAATTCAGGGTACACAATCCCGATTTTCTTCTGCCTGTCGGCAAATACGGCCGGAAAATCAGGTTATGTCCCCAGAATGTACTGAAGTACATCACTATTCGGTATTTTTCTACTCACGCTAAAGAGTTACAACTCGCGAAGGTTTTCATCCGGAAACAGTAATCCCGGAGAGACCACCAGCTCTCTGCTTGCAAACTAACCGGTCATGCGTTCAATGTTTTTCCAAAAACTGATAATTGGTCGCCGAAAACATGCAAAGAGAAATAACAGCAGTCCAGGTTAACTTAAATGAACATTTATAAAAAATCGCCGATTTTAAGTATATAGTATACAACTAAAAGTCAAGGATTTTCTGTCGATCCGGAAATTCCGATATAAAGATGTTGTCCGGCAATACAAGCGCCAGAAAGCGCTCAAACCAGCTCGGGTTGACCGTGTGCAAAGGTATAACCGGACAGTACCATATAAATGTTAAATATTTTTTTGATTGTGCCGAATCTATAGTTGAAGCCATTAAACCAACAACCCTTTTTAGGATAGTTAATAAAACATGAGCTACCAGGTAACGTTATACGCACTCAATTCTCCTGACAATTCCGATCAAAACGCACAACAAATGGATTATCACGAGCAACATTTAATCGAAAATGTAGTTGATCAACAGGTTTTAGCCCGCATCAAACCATTATCAGAAAATTTTTTTCCAGAAGCAACTGAAGATGAAAATCAGCAATTTTTTGTGGTTGAGGATCCGGGTGAACTTTTGGGAGAAAATGTTGCCATTCCGGAAGGGGATCCGCACATCATCGTCAGCACTACCAATGGCTACGTCAAGGTGGAAAATAATCGCATTGAAGTCCATGACACCCTTATAATAGATGGCGATGTCAATTTTAAGACCGGCAATCTCACCTTTATCGGTAAAATTATCGTCAGAGGCTCTGTTTTTTCCGGTTTCAGGGTCAAGGCAAAGCAATTAATCGTAGAAGGCAGCATCGAAGACGCTCATATTGAAATTGATGAAGATTTGATTGTTCGCGGCGGAATCATCGCCTGCCAGAAACAAGGGGTTTCTTGTGGGGGTACTATTCTGGCAAAATATGTTGAAAATTCCACCCTTCAGGCCCGGGGAAATATTTTTATAGAGAAATCCGCCCTGCACAGCCGGCTTGAAACGGCAGGCAGCATTATTTTTCTCCACGAACCCGGGGTTATCGTTGGTGGAAGCTGCCACGTTAAAAACAGCATTTATGCCAAGATTGTTGGGGCAAAATGGGCAACCCCAACCATCATATCCCTGGGTACAGATCCCTTTCTGCTCCATAAAAAGCAGGCACAACGTGATGCTGTCCTTAAAAGGGAGGAAGAGCGACAAGCTCTTGTGGACCGCCTGGAAGAAATTCATCTCTTTTTTGAACAGGAACATGAGCAGGTCAGCAGCGAAGAAACCAAAAAACTGCAGGAAGAACAGGAACTTTTGCAGGCAAAACTTTTATACCTTGAGGAAGAACTACGTGTTGAACAAGAAAGCCTGCGCACCCTGGAAGAAAAAATAAAACTGGAACAGGAAATTAATACCAATTGTCGACTTTACGCCTTCGAAACTTTATTTCCCGGCGTTACAATTTCCATTAAAGATTCGAGCATAAAAAGCGATTCCATACGTAAGAACGTTTTTTATTATGAAGAAAACCAGGAAA
>JANTFJ010000428.1 GCA_024763495.1 Desulfobulbaceae bacterium
TCAGCAAGCAGGCATCTAATCAGGGCCGAGCTTGATTTGGATGTGTGTGCAAATCATCTGCGCCATCATGGCGCTGGAGCGGGTACCGCTCAGCTCGAACCGATGCCGTCGCGCGCAGCGCGACGGCATCGTTTCGCATAACCAGCGGGCCACCCAAACTTGCCGCGTCAGCGCCGCCAGCGTTCTTCCCGTCTGTGTTAATGCGTTTGTTGGGTGGGTTGCTATTGCATATCGTGCCTTTTGTCTTCACAAAGATTATGAATGGATTTCCCTATACTAAAAACATCAGCTGGCTTTGTAGGGTATTGGCATACATGAACAGGGAACACTTGCGCTGTGTCTTTTCCGTCAATTGTGCCGGACCATATCTTATGACCTTCGATAATTTTTTCTTCAATTCCATTTAATAAATTTAATAGTTGAGGGTCTGACTTTTTTTGAAAGCCATCA
Organism: Desulfobulbaceae bacterium; assembly: GCA_024763495.1. Classification (GTDB taxonomy): domain Bacteria; phylum Desulfobacterota; class Desulfobulbia; order Desulfobulbales; family SURF-16; genus JANTFJ01. The sequence goes on from JANTFJ010000428.1 coordinate 451, forward strand.
ACGACCAGCACTGGTTTTGCAAGCAAATAACAGGCGATAATTTCCAGTAATGTTCCTGCACCACCCCCAAAAGCAAAACCAATATCAATGGATTGTGTTAGTAGATGCACTCTACCAAGTTTCCCTTGACCTGTTGTCAGAACATGACCTAAAAAATTGGCGTCAACCTCTTCCTGAGAAAGTCCCATTTCGGGATTTACCGAAACAACAGAACCGCCTTCTTTTAAACAGCCTTGTCGTGCTGCTAGCATTAAACCACCCCCACCTCCCGTATAAAGAATCGCTTTGTTTAAGGCTATAGATTCACCAAAATCTCTCACCCAACCAAGCATGTTTTCTGTTAGATGAGTTGACTTGCCATGACCAAATACTCCAACTCTTAAATTATGATTTGATTTCTTCAAAAAAATCTCCTTATTTCATTATGCGCAGAACCACCATTGTTCTGGTTGAATAGAATTTTTTATTCTTTCAAGATCCTGAAAATATAAATCTGCAACTTCTGACCTTCGTTGAATTTCGAAGGTTGGACTTTCTGCGGCTCTACCTTGACTTGTATAGGGTGTAACAACAAGACTGCCACCATGCGCAACTATTGAGTAAGGAATTGTTGATCTATCTATAAGAGCAATCCTTATTAGTTCTGGTTTAACTGAGCAGAAATTAGTAGATGGATTTATTTCTGTTTCAACAAACTCACTCCATTTATCTTTGGCGGATGAATCTGTTAGTATTATTACAACTTCCCAGCCAGTGTCTGGTGGAGATTGTAGAGCACGATTAATTCTTTCAATTAACTTCTTTTTGACTTCTTTTCGATATGATAGCCCTCGGTCTATCCATGTTACATGACGGTTGCCTACAAACCATAATGGGCTTGAGTCTTTTCCTATATCATTTATGAAATCAATCCAATACTGTTCTCCCATATCTTTGTTAGCGTTAAATGTAACAAAGTGCTCATTGTCTGCTTTAAGGGATTTCTCAAATTTAATAAAATTTATTCCATAAAGTGATATTCCGCAAACTAGCCCTCCAAGCATGGACATACCAATGTTGAACATTATCTCCTGGAATGAAGTTGATTGGAATCCGCCTTTAGCGGCAATGACGATTACGCAGGCCAACAAAAAGAAAAGTACCAGATTTATTATATCTTTTGAGTTCATTGTTTCTCCAATACGTTAAGTTGTCCGCAGCTCATCTCTATATTGGCAAAAGCTCCAAACACATAACTATCTACACCATTTTTTTGTAATTTTTTGCTATATTTTTCTGCTGTCCGAGCATCTATAGGATGAAACTTATTTCTTGTTGAACCTAAAGTTTTATTTAGATATGAAAACTTTACGATAATGCCTGAGTTTTGAAAATTTTCTATCAAAAAATTCATATCAGAGTCAAAATCGTTGATATTGCCAATAAGTATATAATTAACCTTAACCTTATGTATATTAGGGTATTTTATAATTTTTTTTGCTATTTCAACAATAATATCGGGGGATGGAGAGTTTTGAGAAATGTTTACTACACTACTATTTCTAGTTCCAACTAATGTAAACTGTATGTTGTCAAACAAAATTCCTGAATTAGCTATCGTGAAAAATGATGGAACATCTGTGCAAATCGTAGACAGGCTAATAACTATCCTCTTGTCTATGCTTTGAATTTTTTTTGAAGAGTTAACGATGATATCTGGAACTAGTGTTGGTTCTCCTATGCCTTGGAAACTACAAGTGATTTGTTCTATGTCATTTGAAGAATATTTATCCACCATGGAATTAACTTGATAAAGAATCTCTTCCTCTGACAAATATCTGTTAAATTTTAATGAAGATGACGCACAAAAAAGACATTGCATTGGGCATCCGTCCATCGTGGTGATATCTATAGCTATGTCAGTTTTGTTTTTGTTAAGAAAATGTTCAAAACATGTTGTTTCTATTCTCCTGCCGTCATCAAGTGTAATTAAGTATTTATGTGACTTCTGGAAATCGAAAAACCTAGAATAGAAGAAGTCTTCGCGAGATTGTATATGAATGATGTTCATTATAACGTAAAAATTAAAAATAATTTCATCTGATTACAAACACCCAACTTGTTTATCACCAAACTGCCAACTCACCAGACTAAATAGCTTATTTCAAAATTTATCAGTGATAATTCCAATAAAAAAACTTATCCTGCATAA
>JANTFJ010000429.1 GCA_024763495.1 Desulfobulbaceae bacterium
GGCACCGCATATTCGGAGTCGAAGTTTATGCCCTGTTTTTAAGGGTGCTTACCTCCGCGATCAGTCCGGCTTACGTATGACTAATACGCTGCGCCGATTTGATCACGAAAATCTACGGCACCCTGTAACCAGTTACAATTACAGGGGTTAGCGAAGTTAGGACGCTAACCCCATGAGTAGTTACGTTACAATAATATAAACATGATGATATTACATGCTATTTGCTTCCGACCTCTGTCCTCTGACTCCTGACTCCTGATATGTATCTGACCAAAAAAACAATTCAGGGGAAAATACATTATTTTCTTCGCCAATCATATAAGAAAAATAATTTCTGGCTCAGTAGAGAGCTTTTTTCTCTTGGAACCAGGCCTGGTAAATATATTATTTATGGCGGAGGCAACTCCTTTTATCTTGATGATAAATTATTGAGCAGGGTAGGTGAATTCACCAATCATGATCCTGAAAATGATCTTGAATATCTGCTCTGGCCCTTTGTTGATCCGGAAATACGCTATAAACTTGCTCCTTTTTATAAACCGGAAAGGAAATTTAAAACCACAAAAATAACCTCGGATGAATTATCCGCCATTAAAAATGAAATTCATGATTTTGATCGTAGGCGGCTTCATTATTTTCGTTACGGCAGCATTAACCAGGGAGCAATTGATAAAATGCGGCCTAAAATGTTGAGGGTTATGCTGGAAAAATCTCGCGATGAGCGGGAACAATATTTCCTGGCCCAGGAAGAGGCGCTTGAGCCGGATGAATTAAAACAGTATGTATATGTAATTTTTGACCTGAAACATTATTTCAGTGAACTTATCGCCCATGCCATGCCTGAGGGCCTTGACCAGCAACGACTGGACAAATATTTTCTAATTAATCTCTGCGAGCTTAACCTGGACAAATCATTCTGGGTTGGAATGCCCGATTACTGTGGTCTGCATGAATATTTACATCGTTATGTAATAATGTTTTTCGACAACAATTATCGCGCTTCATTTTTTTCTCAGGAAACCTTGAGGAGGTTCATTAATCAACGGGCTGGTTATCGGGCCGCAGGATACAAAAGGCCGGTAACTCGAGAGCAGGCCGGGACAATTTTTGCGGTTTCCATCGACAGGCTGCAAAAAATGTCAAAACAGGAATTAACCCGGTTATACAGGAAAAAGGCTAAGGAAATGCATCCGGATAAAGGTGGAGAGCATAGCAGCTTTGTTAAATTAACAGCCGCCTATAATGAACTGTTAAAAAGTAAACTGTAGCCGTAATTAGTCACACGTTAAAGTCCATAGACATGCAAAAAATGTAACTACTCACACGTTAAAGTTCATAAACGTGCTAAAAAAACAATGAGTTGTAACTGCTTACATGGTGCCGGAGATTTTCGTGAGCAGGCTGGCGTAGCATATGTGGTTATACGTAAGTCAGCCTGCTTGCGGAAAGATTCGGTGCCCTGTGAGCAGTTACTTTTATTTTTGAGTGAGCCCTAAGGATAATAGGTACGAATTAATTTATGTCAGATAATATCCGCCTGGGCCTGATCGGCACAGGCAGACATGGCAGCCGCTATGCTGAACATATTATAAATGATCTCGACGGCTTTACCCTTACGGCAATAAGCAGAAGATCAGAATACGGCATTGTTCAGGCAGAAAAATGGAATTGCAGATATTTATCCAACTGGCGAGAACTTGTGGCCCTACCCGATGTTGAGGCGGTGATAAGTGTTACTCCGCCTTATCTTAATGAAGCGATTGCCAAATCATGTTGCGCCTCTGCTAAACATCTGCTTATTGAAAAGCCCCTGGCTCCTGATGCTGTCACGGCTAAACAAATTGTTAAACTTTTTCACGAAAGCGGCCTGAAGCTCACTGTCGGCCATACCTTACGATTTAATCCGATCATCCTGGAGTTAAAAAATAAATTGCCTGAACTGGGCAAGATGTACGCGATTAACGCCCAGCAAAGATTAGAACCTTCTACCCTGGCCTGGCTTGAGGACAAAAAGCATTCCGGCGGTGGAGTTATTCTCCATACAGCAATTCACATCTTTGACAGTCTTAGATTTATAACCGGTCGAAAAATTATCCGGGTAAGGGCAACTGCCGGACAAATTCATAATTCCCAGGTTGAAGATTTGTTTTCAGCTCAATTTGAGATGGAAAATAATGTAACTGGAACTGTCAGCGCCAGTAAGGTTGGCCAGGGACGATGTGGCAGCTATGAGTTTATTTGTAATGAAGGCCAACTTCACGGTGACCAGGTACATGGAAATATTCAGCTGATCAATAACAGAGAAATCCAAACACAAAACATAAGGCGGAAACCGACAATTATCCCCTTACTTGAAAAATGGCATAAATTTCTGGCAGGCAAAGATAAAAATCCAATAAGCGGTGAGGAAGGGCTTATGGCGATAAAAATATGCCAGGCATGTTACCGTTCACTTAAAACTGAGAACTGGGTCACAATTTAACAGAAAAAATGATAGCGATCAATAAACCACACCTTGACTTTTGAGAAGGCACGGCCTGTATGCGTTTCAGGGATGCCGCCATGTGCCCGTTTCAACACTCGCGATAATACATCAGGTATATCGCGGCGTTTAAACGGGTGCAGGGTGGTGTTCATGGA
>JANTFJ010000430.1 GCA_024763495.1 Desulfobulbaceae bacterium
AGCAGGGCTACGTTGAGGATTGCATAATTGCAGATCGCTTTTCTAAATGTTCAGATTGCGCCTTAGAATGCGAAGTTATTTTTGAGTGAGCCCTTAACTCGACAGCGCTCAATAAAGTAGACCCGAACGGCATCGCCCCATAGAGGCATTACTGAACTATTCCATGAATTTTACTCAAAAAATGCTATTAAAGTCAAAACTAAAGTTTTATGGTAACTGCTACAGGGTACCGAATCTTCCCGCGATCAGCCTGTCTTATATAGCAGCAGTATACTGTGCCGGCCTGATCACGAAAATCTCAGCCCCCCTGTAACCAGTTACAATTACGGGTGGTCGCGAACTTAAGGTGCTTACCCCGTGAGTAGTTACTATTTTCCAAAACACCACAAAATTCATCATAATAAGGAGAGCATTATGAACGAAATTATCAAAAAAACATTATTTACCGGATTGGGCCTGGCTTTTTTAACTAAGGAAAAAATTGAAGAACTGACAAAAGATTTTGTTTCAAAAGGTAAACTTTCAGAACAGGAAGGCAAAAACCTGTATGATGATTTGCTCAAAAAAGCTGAAGAATCCAAGGAAGAAGTAAAAAAACAAATCGAGGCCATTACAAATGAAACAATGAAAAAAATGAACCTGGCCAGCCGGGATGAACTAAAGACCCTCGAAAAACGCCTCCAGGATTTTATTAATTCCCGGAACAGCACTTCTGCCACAGACAAACAGGACTGAATCGACCAATGCTGAATATTCACAAAATCAGCTCCATCAGCAAAAAATACCGGAACTTTAAACGATACCGGCAAATACTGGCCATTCTGTTCAAGTACGGCTTTGGAGAGATTTTTGCTACCCTGAATCTTGATCAGTATATTGAGGCCAGCCTCAAGATGCTCTTCAAAAAAGAGCAGGGAAATATTCAAAAATTGAGCCGAGCCGAAAAAGTCAGAAAAATACTTGAAGAGCTAGGCCCTACGTTTATCAAATTCGGTCAGATTCTTTCCTCCCGGCCTGATTTGATTCCCATGGATTATATCCATGAACTGGAAAAACTGCAGGATAATGTTCCGCCTTTTCCTTTTACCGATGTGGTACGAATTATTGAGAAAGAGCTTGGCAAACCGCCTGAGGAATTATTCAAATCCTTCAGCAAAGAAGTTCTTGCGGCCGCATCAATAGGACAGGTGCATGAAGCCGTACTCAAAGACGGCAGCGCTGTTGTCCTGAAAATCCAACGGCCGGATATCAAAAAAATTATTGAGTCTGATATTGAAATCATGTTTCATCTGGCCACGCTTCTAGAGGAAAACCTGGAAGAATTTGATATCCAGAAACCAACCAGGATAATTGAAGTCTTCTCCAAAACCATTGAAAAGGAGATCAACTATAATACTGAAGCCGGTCACATCCAGCGTTTCAAGGAGCAGTTTGCCGGCGAAAAAACAATTTATATCCCTGAGGTCTACCGCGAGTTCAGCACAAAACGGATATTGACCATGGAATTGGTCAAAGGAATCAAGGCCTCCGACATAGACTCCCTGAAAAAGGAAGGCAATAATTTACAACAATTAGTAAAAAGGGGGGCTAATCTTTATCTGCAACAGGTTTTTGTTCACGGTTTTTTTCACGCTGATCCTCACGCCGGCAATATTTTTATTCTGCCTGACAGCGTGATCTGCTTCCTGGATTTTGGTATGATGGGCAGGCTTACTGCCAGACAACGGAGCGATTTCGCTGAACTGATAATCCAGATTGTCCGCCGCAATCCCAGAAAAATTGTTGACGCCACCCTGAAGATCACCTATTACGATCAGGAACCGGATCGCGATGCCCTGGAAGATGACCTGGCCCAGTTTGTTGATGAATACCTTTACCTGACCCTCAAACAGCTTGAAGTAGGTAAACTCCTGCAAAGTCTCCTGGAAATTATTATTAATCACAAACTTTATCTGCGTCCTAATTTTTTCCTGTTAATAAAATCAGCCAGCACGATTGAAGGCTGGGCCATGCAGCTTGATCCTGATTTTGAAATGCTTGAACATGCCCGCCCTTTTTTTGAAAAATATCAACTTCACCAGCTTAACCCGAAAAGAATAGCGGCTGACCTCTATGACTCAGGCGAAGATTTTTTTTACCTGCTGCGGGATATTCCGGGAGATTTGCGGGATACTCTCAAGTTAGCCAAACAGGGGCGGATAAAAATTGAATTCGAGCATCATGGCTTAGGCTCAATGATCACAACTCTTGACCGGGTCAGTAACCGTATTTCATTTGCTATTGTCCTGGCTGCCCAGATTGTTGGTTCAGCCCTGGTTGTCCTGGCCGATATCCCGCCTAAGTGGAATGATATTTCCGTAATCGGCCTGGCCGGTTTCCTGGTCGCGGGAATAATGGGATTTTGGCTTCTGTTGTCAATGCTGCGGCACGGCAAGATGTGAAGTGGTCTCCCGGTTGCAGAAGCTCATAGAGCGGACAGACTGCCGACAAACTGGAACAAAATGACTCAACTTTCTCACTTGTTGTTTTGTTAATGATTTCGATAGCGATCAATAAACCACACCTTGACTTTTGAGAAGGCACGGCCTGTAAGCGTTTCAGGTATGCCGCCATGTGCCCGTTTCAACGCTCGCGAT
>JANTFJ010000431.1 GCA_024763495.1 Desulfobulbaceae bacterium
TAATCATATAGTTACGCGTAAAACCTGCAATAGCAGGGAATTGAACCATAATTTGACACTCACTTCGTCATTCCGGCATGTAGTTAGCCGGAATCTATAGGCATTAAGCAGCTTTCTGAATCGGAGTCTCGTTCCTCGCTTACCTCCGGCTAACTACATGCCGGAATGACGTGATATAAATTGTCCAAATTTTAGCAATTAATTGTATGTACTTTAACGAGCTCTGTATCTAAAAGTTATTAGTAACTACTCATGGGCTAAGCGCCGAATGAGTGCAAACCTATGTATTTGTAACTGGTTGCGTATTCCACTGAATCCGGACACCCAGTCCAGACGAAACCGGACAGTCAGTCCACGGGAAAGCGGACACCCAGTCCAGTGATTTCGGACACGAGTGTCGGAGCGTAGCGACGCTATTATTTTGTCTTTACTTTGTTCCGGTGTTTCATGTCAAGTTTGCTGTCTTTTTTCTCATAGATTCTCCTGTCAGTTTTATTTTGTGTGTACTGTGAACCAGACGGTCGAGTATGGCGTCAGCCATCGTTGGATCACCGATTTGTTCATGCCAGTGTTCTATTGGCAGCTGGCTGGTTATAAGTGTTGATTTTAGGTTGTGCCGGTCTTCTAATATCAGGATGAGTTCAGTTAGTAGGACAGTCTCCTTGCCAATCTTTGCAGCCCAACGTTTAAAGCGATCTGGTGTCCACTCCAGATATTTTTGAGTGAGCCCTAAGTATATGTTATTGCCTTTTATAATATCTCATCTTTAATAGGATGGGCACAAAACAATACCCATTTTTCGACAGATGAACAGTTACGATTTTTTTATATAAAATATCGGTCGGGTAATATTTTGCTCAATAATTACTAAAAAAAGATTGACATGGAATGTCGGCCTTATTATTGTATCGTTATATGGCGATATGGCAATTAAGTAAACAGCCCATCCGGGGGATGATATGAAACAGTTTATCCGTGTTATGAAGGCCTTGTCCGATCCGAATCGAGTCAGGATTATCAAGATTCTTGAGCGTAAGCCTCTCTGTGTCTGTGAAATCCGGGAGCTTGTCGGGTTGGCCCAGTCAACAGTTTCCAAGCACATGAAAGTTTTGGAAGAAGCCGGTCTGGTCGACTTTCACAAGAAGGGTTCATGGATTATTTATCGATTGACCCAAGGGCAAGAGTCCGACTATGCCAGAGTTATGCTGGAAAATCTGAAAGACTGGCTGACTGATGAACCACTGATCCGGAAAATGACGGCCAGATTACCCCATGTGGATCGGGAACGGAGCTGCGCCGCCTGATCACAAAAATCTTTGCCGCCCTGTTCAAGAATTACATATAAAAACGAGGAATATATAATGGAACCAATAAAGCCGATAAAATGTTGTGGAGACGGTACTACCTGTTGTTCAGACAGTCCAGGTACCGGGAGCAGAAAAATAACCGCTTCACAGGTTGGCATGGGGCTGCTGGCCCTTGCTGCCTGGTATATCATTTATAATCAGCTGTTACCTTTCTCATACTTTTTTTCCTATGATCTGCTCGGCCTGAGCAAGGGCAGTCATCCGGGTGAGACAATCCAGTTTTTCGTCTATGAAACCCCAAAGGTAATGATGCTGTTAACCTTGATTGTTTTTATTGTCGGTATGATCCGCTCATTTTTCACCCAGGAACGAACCCGTAAATATCTGGCCGGGAAACGGGAGACGGCAGGAAATGTAATGGCTGCCCTGTTAGGTATTGTCACCCCGTTCTGCTCCTGTTCCGCTGTTCCCCTTTTCCTGGGTTTTGTCCAGGCCGGGGTTCCTCTCGGTGTTACCTTTTCTTTCCTCATTGCGGCTCCCATGGTCAATGAAATCGCCCTTGTACTCCTCTTCGGCCTGCTGGGCTGGAAAATTGCCGCAATTTACCTGACCACAGGACTTGCTATAGCCATGGTGGCAGGCTGGGTCATCGGCCGCCTGAAGCTGGAAAGCTGGATTGAAGACTGGGTGACAGATATGCGAACCGCTGAGGCAGTGGTTATTGAAGAGAAACTAAGCTGGTCCGACCGGGTTCATCGCGGCAGGGAAGCCGTCCGGGATATCGTCGGTAAGGTCTGGATCTATGTGGTCGCCGGCATCGGGGTGGGGGCTGCCATTCACGGTTATGTGCCCGAGACCTTTATGGCCTCTATCATGGGTAAAGATGCCTGGTGGTCGGTTCCGGCAGCGGTTCTGGTCGGCATTCCCATGTACTCAAATGCCGCGGGGATAGTGCCGGTGGTGGAGGCGCTCCTGGGCAAGGGGGCCGCACTTGGCACGGTTCTGGCCTTTATGATGAGTGTCATTGCCCTGTCCCTGCCCGAGATGGTTATCCTGCGCAAGGTTCTCAAACCGAAATTGATCGCAGTTTTTATCGGGGTTGTCGGCAGCGGGATACTCTTTACCGGTTTTCTGTTCAATCTTATTATTTGATCATATGTAATTATTCAGCTGCAATTCATCCGGAGTTGAATTTATAAGTAAACAGGTAGCCCGGTGAACGGTTACAAGGATAGCGATCAATAAACCACACCTTGACTTTTGAGAAGGCACGGCCTGTAAGCGTTTCAGGGATGCCGCCATGTGCCCGTTTCAACGTTCGCGA
>JANTFJ010000432.1 GCA_024763495.1 Desulfobulbaceae bacterium
ATTAAATTTCACAAGGGCTATACTCAATAAATATATGCATCATGATTGCAGATTCAACTGCCCCGAAGGGGCCTCTTTTTTCAAGCCGAGTCTTGGAAAAAACTTAGATACTTAAATATTGTAAGGATTTACTCTCTGGTGAACGGTTACGTGAATAGCGATCAATAAACCACACCTTGACTTTTGAGAAGGCACGGCCTGTAAGCGTTTCAGGGATGCCGCCATGTGCCCGTTTAAACGCCGCGATAATACATCAGGTATATCGCGGCGTTTAAACGGGTGCAGGGTGGTGTTCATGGAGCGCTTACTTTTTTCCTGCCAACTTTTTGATAGTAAGCAGGGTGGCAATAGACGGGGCAACAACAAATATTATTATCAGGATAGCTCGATATTGGCAGGAAGTGCTGCCACACACTCCAAGTTCCGCCAGCCGGCCCAGCCCTGGGTGAGTGCCTAAATATCTGGTCAGAAAGAACAGGGTTACACTTGCCAGTACCAGGGTTATCTCGCTGAACATCAGATAAAGAGAGAAAATTTTACAACTGTTGATCACGTTCATCAACAGGATCATTTTTTGATGAATTTTTCGTAATTCTTTTATTTCTATCTCTGCCGCATTAATCAGGGATATTTCCTGACGAACAGAATCTTTTTTCCCTTCCTTTTTTGTTAATTTGTTGATTTTAATTAATTTTTTTTTGCAGTCAGTTAATTTGAGGCCAAATTCTTTAAAAAAAGATTTAAACTTGTAAGATTTCCATAAAAAAGAATAATCGTCCCAGTTCCGTTCAATCTTCTTTAGTTTTGCCTTTAGTTTTCGCAGCTCCTCAAGACGAATATTTTTACAGGTCAGGGCAAGGCTCGCTGAGCGATCCGCCACCTCGAGCAGATCATAATAGCTCTGTTTTTGAAACTTATTTTTCAGGGAAATCAGCAGCTCCTTTGTCTCCTTTATCTGTTGATCATCATGGCCAAGCCATTCCTGTAACTGCTCAAATTCTCCCTTGAGGTTAAGAAGACTGTTTTTTGCCTCCTGGCCGATATTATTTAAAATTTCAACAGCGAAAACCTCGACTGCGCCCTGAACCGGCAGTAAATGAGGATCTATCAGAATAGTCATGAACATTTCTTTCCAGTCAACCATTAAGACCCGAAGTTTTTTCATGTTTTTTTCATTAAATCCGCTCCGGGCTGCAAGCTGTAATTTCCTGATCTGTAATTCCTCCCGGAACGGTAGAATTTTTTCAGCTCCGGCAACCGCCTCCCTGGCTGCCCAATAATCACCCTTAATCTCATAAAGGCGGGAAAGCAGCAACTGGCAGTAAAATCTTTCTTTCTCCATTACAGCAACTGACGCGGCCTTTTTCAGGTAATGATCCATTTCAATAAGGCGCTCTTTTTCCAGGGAAATAAAGGCCATACCAATGGCGGCGCCGAAATGCTTACCGTTTTTTCTGTTACGTTCATTTTCAAACAACTGTTCAGCTTCAGGTAACTTGCCGACCCGCAGACAATCAAGAGCCATGCGAAGGTTGCTGCTGTCAACATTAATTTCAGTTTCTTCCAGGGTATCCCATTTAGAAAAAAGTGTAAAAACAATGAGATCAATAAAACGGGGCTGGTAGAGACGATATATCTCAAGGTAAGCAACCAGAACCAGGAGTTCGTCATCATTAATAAGTTCTGAAGAACTGATTCCCTCGGCCAGTCTGGCGCTCATCTCCTCCAGATTCATAAAAACTTTATGGTATATTTTGTTCAATTTAGAAAAAGGGAGGAATCCCAGCCTGTTAAGCCCTCTGTCACGCATAGTTATATGCTTGCTTGGGCAATGAGCCGGGCTATGAGTAGTCATGGCACAGTAAAAACATTCCGTTTCCTGCCCACGCATGGGCAGGTCGCGGTAAGGAAAAAGCAGGTTTGCATCAAGAGCTGAATGGCTGGTCGGTTTAAGGCGGAAAAAGCCTTCTCCAGCATCCTTTAGAGTGTAATCCGGGATATCGTCGCTGTTTACGAAATCAGCCAATTTTTCATAGAGCCTCGATGTCAGGTAAATGCTTTCCTGTTGGAGCTGGTTCCAGCAAGGGGAATCAGGATTATAAAATGCGCTGACACCGGCAGGATCGTCAAGATCAAATAACAATTTCAAGGGCAGCGGCCCATTGCTGCTATGCCATTTATATTGCTTTTTTAATTCCGTAAAGCCTTTCTGGGTTGTGTTGATCACGTTAAGAAGCTGTCGAGAGTTGAAGAGAAGCATGGTGTCAGAACTTTCTTCAATTTCTTCCGCCGTTTTCTTCATCAGCTCACGCAGTGATTCTATAAAAGGCAGCCAGCGGTTCATGAAGATTCCCCGACCATGGGTTGCCTGAGGCCATAAGGCAATGATTATTGATTTGTCAGGAACCATCATTTTATTATCCTAACTCTATTAAGCCAATTTGGGCCTTCTTGAATAGCAGCAGCCCAGTGTCAATTAGAATGCTTCGGGGGCAATACATAAAAGGTAAGCGCTCCATGAACACCACCCTGCACCCGTTTAAACGCCGCGATATACCTGATGTATTATCGCGAGCGTTGAAACGGGCACATGGCGG
>JANTFJ010000433.1 GCA_024763495.1 Desulfobulbaceae bacterium
GGTGATACCCGTTTTTTCCAGAAAATCAAAAAAACGAAGCCGTAATATTCCTTCACCCCGCAAAGCCGCAACCTGGAACGGAACCGGCAAATCACCCCTGCCAACACCCACCAGCTTTTTGCATAACTTTTTCTTTCTCTCAGCGATATATCCTTGTAAAGGAATAGTGATCGTGCTTAGGTGTTTTTTAGCCATCTGATGTTAATTTACCGGCGGATGTAGTGTAATGGCAGCACGCAGGCCTTCAGAGCCTGACCGGGGTGCCACCCCGTGGTGCGGGTTCGAATCCCGTCATCCGCTCCAGTTTGGTCAAAGATATTATGAATTTTTGTAACTATTCAGTAGCACCTCATCTTTGCCCATTTTGGCCTTCTCACATACCAATAAGTATTCTTCGAAGTCCCAAATGAACAAATCTAAGGCACTTCTGAACAGTTACACTCCGAGTTAAGGGTAATTCAGAGCCTTCTCTGAATAGTTATGAATTTTTACTCTTATTTACTTTCCAAACGTTAATTCTTTTGACAAGGGTCTTTTAATAGATGGCCCGTATATCGCGGCGTTTAAACGGGTGCAGGGTGGTGTTCATGGAGCGCTTACAAAAAATTCAAGGAAGAAGCTGTCAAGCTCGTCGTTGAGCAGGGTTATCGAGTATCAGAGTCGGCAGCCTTCTTCGCCGGGAAACATCTGTGAGATATAATTTTATCCACGAGGAGAAGAAGGTTTATATCTTCCCGCACTCTACTTACGGCCACATTCTTTCAACATATTAACAAAGGGGCTGAAAAGGTGTTCATAATCAACCAGCCCCTTTTTCAAAATCAAGTCAAACTGGTCAACATCATTATTGTTAACCACCAGATTAGCGCTGTCTGACAGCGCCTCAAGGTCATACAGAGTATTGCAGTCCGAACCGACCAGCACATAAAATATATATCGCCGTTTGGGCATTGCCATGGCTCGCATATGGGCATGAAACAGGGAATCAGCCAAACCGCCCTCATAATTTTTTTCCATGACTACTGCGGCAAAATTGACAAAACGCATCATCTCTATGCCATCTTCACCGCTTTCCGCAAAAACCGGCTTATAATTAATTTTCTCAAAAGCCTGGACAATTTTATCCCTGTCATCACCCGGATTCATTAAAATTAAAACCTGAGTAACATCGTCAATAAAATCTTTTTCTTCCATCTCTCCGTCGCTCAGCCAGTCAATACCGGGGGGAGCCGGCGGAGGCGGCAATCCCTTTTTAGACTTTTTTTTCGGAGCAGGCGCACTGGGCAAAGAGTCGCTCTGCGGTTTACTGCCGGCCACAGTTCCATCACTGTCCAGTTCAATTGCTTTATGGCAATGAGGGCAACCAAGTTTTAAAAATTTTCCCGGTGCCAGGGCGGCAAGCGCCTTATTAATTTTATTCTGCTGGTTATCGCTTAATTTTAATGAATGCTGACAATGGGGACATTTGGAAAGCATACTTTGCTCCTTTTTTACAGTCCGGGTAACAAAAAAACAGGGGATGCTACCCGGTGATTTATTCCTGAGATTGCCGGATCTTTCAATCGGCCATAATATTTACATCCCGGAAAAAGGATCAACCCTCTCTTCTTCTTCCATGGCCAGTTCGGTAATGCTTGAAGTAGCCTCTCCCTTAGCGGCCTTGACCTGATCCAGTCCCCGGCCTACCGCGCTCTTCCGACTGCAGTAACCCATGGCTGTCTCTTCAGTAATCAAGCCACCTTCATAAAGCTGTAGAATATACTGGTCATAGGTTGTCCAGCCTGCCTGGGTACCGTCCGAGATAATTTCATAAAATGTTTTACCTTCTGATTCTCCATGGATAATCACTTCTTCGACCCGCAGGTTCATTCCCATTATTTCAAAGGCCGCAACCCGTCCCCCCCCAACCTTGGGCAGCAGTCTCTGAGAAACTACCCAGCGCAGGGTATCAACAAGTCGATTTCGTATCTGGGGCTGTTCTTCATACTCGAACATGCCCAGGCAGCGGTTAATTGTTGAACCGGCATCTACCGTATGCAGGGTACTGAGTACCAGATGACCGGTTTCAGAAGCGGTTAAACCGATTTCCATGGTTTCCCTGTCCCGCATTTCACCTACCAGAATAACCTTGGGAGCCTGGCGGAGGGCGGCTCTCAGTCCCGTGGAGAACGCGTCAAAGTCATTGCCCAGCTCCCGCTGGTTAAAGGTTGCTTTAACATGGGGATGAACAAACTCGATGGGGTCTTCCAATGTAACGACATGCACTGATTTTTCATGATTTATTTTACTTAAGATTGCCGCCAGGGTCGTTGATTTACCAGAACCTGTGGCCCCGGTTACCAGAATCAGGCCATTAAGTTCAGAGGCCATCTTGTTCACTGCCGACGGCAGGTTAAGGCTGCTGATAGTTGGAATCTCGGTAGGCAATTTCCTGAGGACAGTGCTGAGATTATTTTTTTGAGAAAAAACATTTACCCTGAATCTAGCCTTACGCCCTAAAAAATACGAGAGATCGCATGAACCTGATTCAGCTAAATCACGCAGCAGCCTTTTATCACGGCCAATGACATTCAAGGCAAAAACCTCGGCCTGGAA
>JANTFJ010000434.1 GCA_024763495.1 Desulfobulbaceae bacterium
CTGCGAATAGCAGCGCTATTTAAAGAAAATTAGCGGAAAAATGGGCCAATTTATCCGATTTTGCAGTAGGTTCGCTATTCTCGGACAGCCTCCTAGGCTGATGGCGGAAATATGCGGTGTCCTCTTCTCCCAATGTCCAAATGCCTTTGTTTTTTTCGCCGGATTGCTTGCGCTTTGCTGTTAAATTTCGCTGTCGAAGGCATTGTCCACAGTAGTTAACACCTGACAAAAAAATTAAGGGGAATGAACAACCTGTTGCAAAGTGTCTGCTACCCACTTGTTAAGGCTTTTTCCTGTGTGCGCAGCAGCTGCGGCTATTTCAGCATGAATACTTGGAGAAACCCGCAAGGTTAATTTGCCGGAGTATGGCTTGTCAGGAGTTCGTCCTTCTTGTTTGCAATCGGCAAGATAATGATCAATGGCATTATGAAAATCTTCTATAAGTTCAGTGACGGTTTCCCCCTCAAAAGTAATACTGTCATTTATACCAACAACCTTGCCCCAAAAAATCTTATCTCGCTCGTCAAAATTAATTTTAGCAAAATAGCCTTTGTAGGTCATACTATTCATGGTGTCACCTCCATACTCCTTAACCATTCACGAATTTTCTCAACCATATATCTCTTTGCTTCTTTGCCAGGATGTGGCCGGTGAGCGTATTTTCTTTTACCATGCAGTTCTAATACAACCCGTGAACCATCTCCTTCCCTTACCGTTCCACCAAAAGACTTAACCAAGAATTCAATATCACTAAATTTAATATTTGCTCTGGTAGGCTTTGCAAAAATGGCCCCCAGAATCTTTCTCTGTTTTGCTTTCATGATTACACCATGGTAGCACTTCATGCCACCACAAGCAAGACAATAAGGATGACATTGTTTTGGGGCAACAAATAATTTTTCAGCCGCAATCATTTTCCTGAGAAGAAAAGGCAATCACCCTCCGCCATTAAACTCTAAAATCCCGGCCTGAAATTTTCTCTTTTCACGCCGTACAATCTCTCCTCGCCAATCAATCTAGACCAGTAAAAAGTAACCGTTTTTGGAGCTCGATAAAAAGCACGAGGTTAGCTCTCTCTCCGCAAAAAACTCTGGAAAATTTCTCCTTACCATTTCGCTTTCCAAGGCATCTCAACTTGGCCGCTACTCACGATCGCAAAAAGGGAAACGGAAATCAAAATCTCACCTCGGTTGTAAGGCCAAACGGCCATTCTTCTCTTGCTATTTTCAGAGCGAACTTACAGGAGTAATGAAGCAATAACCCGCCAGCCAGAGTAATGGCGAGGCGATAATTTTAACCATAGGACAAAGCCAAGGCTGCCAAGACAGAGCTACTTTGCTGGTCGGCGTTGATTGCCCTTGTTAGCGTATGTGGCTGAATTGATAGAGAAAAGATCTTTTGTTAAATTAGGTGCTGGGCGTATCTTTTTAATAAAATATCTTCTATGTTTTGCCTTGAGTCCAAGACTGATAAAACGAAAACAGATGAATTTTGAATTTTATACATAATTCTCCATGGGCTGATGATCATTTCTCTATATTGGGTTATGCCGTGTTCATATAATTCTGGGACAATACGACATCGCTCAGGAGAAAAGTATAAGTCTGAAACCTGTTTTTTTATCTTTTTTAATGATTTTAGGGCGTTGCCAGGGCTACTTTGTGCTATGTATTCGAGAATTTTCAAAAGATCATTCTCGGCGGTATTTGTCCAGATAACTTTATATTGTTTTTTCATTTTTCTTTTAATTTCTTCTCGATATTAGCGAATACCTCCTCCTGAGAGTTAGTGTTGCCTGCTTTTATATCGTCTTCTCCCTGAGATAGTAACTTAAGGATACCAATGGCATTTCTCATGTTTTCATAGCTTTCAGGGTCTTGAAGGACTGCCTTAGGTTCACCGTTTTGTGTTATTATTACAGGGCGATGGGTTTCGTTAATTTGTTTTAAGACATCAGCTGCCCTGCTTTTAAGATAGGTGATTGGCTTTATATCGTTTGTAATATTCATTTTTACTACCTCCAGTCCTTTTATAGTACCATAAAAAGTTTTCCGGTCAAGTAGGTAGAAGCTTTATCTATTTTTTTGTTCTTTTACCGTTTTCGTGAACCCAACCTTCTTGGTCGTGTAATTCTGCATGGCAATTTAGGCAGTAAAGACCACATTTTTCAACTTCTAGTTCAAGTTTATGTCTGCCGATTTTGGTTAAATTTGTTCCGCTAATATTGAATTTTTTGGACTCTGGTGCGCGATGGTGAAAGCATAGTGCTGAATAGCTTTTACTGTACCCACATACAGAGCATTTGCCCCCAAGCTTTTCAATCAATTCCTTTTTTATGCGTAACCTTCTGTTTTTGTTGTTTTCTGGCATTTTATTTCTGGTATGCTAACTAAGAGCGTTTTATCCTTCGTCCCGCCCACAAAAAACCACTGAATCCCATTTATTCCTAAAAAATTGTGCTGCAACCAGTGTTCATTAACAGGAGCGGGATGGAGGATAAAATGTTGTTGGACTGAGCCGCGGTTCCACAGGAAAGATTTTTTTGACTCCTATGGGCTTTGCTTTTAACCTA
>JANTFJ010000435.1 GCA_024763495.1 Desulfobulbaceae bacterium
AAAATAAGCACAGCCATATAGTTGATATTGCGAGCATTATTTTTTCAAAATAACACAGAGTTGGGGAAAAAGGGCATTCTCGGACAGCCTCCTAGGCAGGGCATAAGTTTCGACCTCGAATCTAAGGCACTGGGAAACGCTAACAGGACAGACTTGAGTTTTGTGAAGATTTGTTCTTCTGGTCAACGGTTACGTTTTTGTAACATCATGCTGTCAGTTACAAATTAATCAGCTTTGCGCAGCATAACAAATGTGCCCCTGAAATCTGTAATAGGCTGGTAAATTAATTCTAAAAACTGGGGATATTCGGTTGCTGAATATATTCCTTTAGCCAATAAAAATTTTCGCCATACCCTTATTTTTTTGTCATTGTCCTTCCTATAGACGGATCTATAGCTACCAGCACTATTGATAAAATTAATATCTTTCGGCTTAATCTCTAATTCATATCCTTGTGGCAGGGAAATTTCATATTTCCACTCAATCACCATGGGATCGAGCAGGATTGGATATTTTCGCTCTCCTTTTGTTGTCAGTCCATAAAGAAAATGCGCTTTTTTAAGATCAATCCCCACAGGCGTATTAAAGCATACTATGTCCTTCATGGTAAAAGCATGAGGGCTGTGCCAGCTTCCTTTCAAAATCACCGGCAATTCAAGATTGTTTAATTCTTCTATCTTAATCGAACCAAAACCACCGTATCTGGTCTGGGCCAGGATCTTATCAGCGACATTATCGGCAGAATCCGCCCTCATGAAAAGACGGCGGACATCAGACCGTAGCGGGCCATTGCTGTTTATCATGTTACTGCCTGATATTTCCCCACTGCAATCTATAGAAATAATGCTTTGCATGGTATAGCGATTATTTTCTGGGTTAAGTGGAGGTATCCGGCCTGCGTCTCCATGTTCAGAGGCCATGACAACGAATTGTCCATAAAGGCCGTTGTCCAGTTCACCAAAAGCGGAATAAGGTGAGGTTGGGTTTAAATAAATTTTAAAATCAGGCAGATAAAGGACAATATGATTAAACTGGTGAGTTACAGGTGTTGGTAACTGCCGGTAAAGGTCACCCCAGCTTACCAGGGCCGGCAAGGCCTTAATATTTTTGGCTTTGAGCAATGCTGCCATTAAAGCAACCTGATCTTTGCAATCACCATAACCATTTTTTATTATATCTTTACTGTCATGGGGAATGTATCCGGCAGCGGCGTTCATCCGGATAGAGACATAGTGAATATTGCGCACCACCCAATAATATAGAGCCCTGGCCGCAGCCAACCCGTTTTTATCTCCGGCAATTTGAGCGGCTAGCTCGGATATCTGCGGAGTAACATCAGTTTTATCGCTAAATGCCTGATAACAATAGCTGCCAATCTCCTCCCAACTGGAAAAAGTTGAAGCGCTGAAAACCGGACAGACATTTATTGCCGGAATCATGGCAGGTTGAGCCTGACCGCGTTTATGGTCGGTATAAATCGCTGTTATTTCTCTATTGCCTTTGTCAATTCTGTCCCTGACGACAAAACCACCTCGCTGCCGGTAGTTAAAAGTTTTATCGATCGGCAGAGTAATTTTTATTTTTGATCTGCCTACCGAGGTGTTAAAGGGTAAAATCTCGACAATATTTACTCCCATAAGCGGTACTGTCTGCTGCACAATTTTCCACTTGATCATTATGCGGCATCCGGCCTGGAGCCGGGGAAAGATTACTGTCGTGGTTCGGCTGTTGCTGAAGCCTGGTACGCCCTGGGGGGTACTGTTGTCCCTGGTAAAAATATTGTCGGCAGAGACATTAATTACCACACCGTCAGGTTCTATGACCCTGGCTTCCATGAGACTGAGCCGTTGACTTTCTGGGAAAAAAGTCTGAGACAGTTGCTGTACCTGGTTGATTCCTTCGTCTGTGAGTATGGTGATTTCCTGAAAGAGGGTGGCCTGATAAGTATTGTCCTGATTCACTACATAATTTTTGTCCAGCAAATCAATCCTGATATCATCATACTCATGGGCGAAAAGAGGTGCTGGAGCAAGCAAAAATATTAAAAATAAAAGTCGGCACCAGTAATAAGTAAAACCAGGCATGACAATAAAATCGTAAGCGCTCCATGAACACCACCCTGCAGGCGATTCAATCCGGCGAGATACCGATGTATTATCGCAGGGCGTGAACCACGCACATGGCGGTGCCCCTGAATCCCTTACAGTTATGGGGGTGTCGACGCCTGGTTGTACTTTATCGAGCGCTATCATAAAATCCCAGGATATAAATGTTTGTAGTTGTTCCAGCTGACAAGGAGCATGCATTCATGAGGGTAATTCTCCCGAAATTCGCCTGGGTGTACTTTATTAAGCGCTTTTTATAAAAAGTAACTATTCAGGTAGGGGCGAAAAACTGCCCTAACCACCACCTGTAACTGTTCAGAGGTAAGCGAACGAAGTGAGACTCCGTGTGCTTTAGCTGTGCGTGATAGCGATCAATAAACCACACCTTGACTTTTGAGAAGGCACGGCCAGTAAGCGTTTCAGGGATGCCGCCATGTGCCCGTTTCAACGCTCGCGATA
>JANTFJ010000436.1 GCA_024763495.1 Desulfobulbaceae bacterium
TCGCTTTCCGGAGCATTATTTTTTTAAAATAACACAGAGTTGGGCAGGTAAGCGAGGTACGAGACTCCGCAGAAAGGGCATTCTCGGACAGCCTCCTGAGGTTTGCACACATTAACGTTACCCAATGAGCAGTTACATTGAATGTTATCTTTTCCCTGGAGTAAGGCACAACGGCAGCAAAAATGTCTTTTTTAATTGATACATTTCCGGCAGGGGGATCTTTGCCTCCTTCTTTTTTACCATTTTCAAAACAGGAAAATATATTTATCAGCCAATGTGATCAAAATAAAAATATTCCGACTGCTGAGCTGGCGGAAGAAATATTAAATTTAGCTGAAATTCAGGTCTGGCACAATGCCGCCTGGTCAAATCAGCGAAAACGGCAGTGGCTTCTTGGCCGTCTTGCCGCCAAAGAAGCGGTCTGCCGTTATCTTAAAAAACAATTTCAGCAACAAGCGTCCCTTAAAGAAATCTTGATCTTGTCAAATCAATATGGACGGCCATTAATTGACGGCAGCCTGATTCAGGAACTGGGTAACTCTCTGCTGCTTTCCATATCACATTCTGAAAAGACATCCGCAGCTATAGTAATTGAAGGTTCCGGTAAATATTCAGGAATTGGAGTAGATATCGAGTTTTGTGATAAAAATCATGAAGGGCTTAAAGAAGGAGGATTTTCCGGGGTTGAACAAAATATCCTGGAAAGCATTCCGGAACCGGATCAGCCGGTTTGGCTGTTGAGAGCATGGTGCGCTAAAGAAGCGCTGGCAAAGGCTCTGGGCCTGGGCTTGCTGGGCAACCCCTTTAATATTGAAATTAAAAATATAGACCTTGAGATCGGGGAAATATATCTTTGCCTGGCCGGCAACCTGGCAAAATTAATACCGCTTTATTCTAACAGCACGTTTTTGGTTTTTACAGGGAAAAAGGAAAAATTAATTTTTGCGTTTTCAGAAATTAATTAGTGCCTTACTTCTGAGAAGCTGTAACAAAAAACAAGAAACTGAAGACGTAATTTTGAAACTATTTACAGCGAGTTACCCCAAGGCACTTACACCCCTCAAGGGGGTACTGAAAAGAGTCCTAAAGATTTTAAGTCTACTTCCACTTTTGTGGGTTAGTAACTACTCACACGGTAAAGTCAATAAACATGCAAAAATACCGAAGTGTAACTGTTTACAGGGTGCCGGATATTTTTATCATCAGTCCGGTGCCGCCATAGTCGTACGTAAACCGGGCTGATTGCGGAAAGATTCGGTACCCTGTGAGCAGTTACGTTTTTATATAAACTATTCAGCAAAGGGTTAGCGAAGTTAGGACGCTTACCCCATGAATAGTTATATTTATTTTTGAGTGAACCCTCAGGTAAACGAGATTGCGAAAATCAGAGCTATGGTCAATCCGGCTGACACGGCATACTAATATTATGTTGAACACCTTGATTGGACGCGTATACCAGCGGAAGAAAAGCGCAGATTTCGAGTACCGCAGGAAAGCAGATGAAGTGCAACTGAACAACTACAAGGAGTCAAAGAATGGCTTTACCTGATTTTTTAATTATCGGTGCCCCGCGATCCGGAACTACATCTTTGCATAGTTACCTGAAGCAGCACCCGCAAATTTTCCTACCGGAGTTTAAAGAACCGACTTTTTTCGCCTATAATCCCCATGATCAAAAAGTAGTGCAATGGTATACACGTCTGGAAAAAGCATATCGCGGCTTGATCAGGTCTATGGATGATTATAAAAAATTATTTGCTGATACAGGTGATGCGCTGGTAGCCGGGGAATCCTCAACCGGTTATCTTTTATATCCTGATTCTTATAAAAATATTAAAAAGGCAATTCCTGATGTGAAATTAATTGCATCACTGCGAAATCCGATAGACGCATCATATTCCTTATATAACTGGGCATATATGGCTAAAGTTATTGATACGCCGTTTTATAAATTTTCAGAAGATCAACAGATAAAAGCCATAAGGGATATAGATAAAATTTATTTTAATCCATATTTTTATTTTCGTAATCTAAAGAGA
Source organism: Desulfobulbaceae bacterium (assembly GCA_024763495.1). Lineage (GTDB taxonomy): Bacteria > Desulfobacterota > Desulfobulbia > Desulfobulbales > SURF-16 > JANTFJ01. The sequence goes on from JANTFJ010000436.1 coordinate 2,040, forward strand.
TACTATGATCTGTTTAATCCGGCCCAGATAAAAGTTCTTATTTTTGAAGAGTGGACAAAGTCTCCGGAACCAACCTTGAAGCAAATTTTTGAATTTTTAGGAGTTGATGAAAAATTTCAGCCTGAGATTACTGTCTGCTACCAGAGTAATATTATACGATCCAATAAAATTGCTTTCTTCATGAAGACATTGTTACGTAAAACAGGAGAAATTTTAACACCTGTTTCACCGCGCCTATCAGGAAAATTACAACGGATAGCTTATAGTAAATTCAGTAAAAAACCACCTCCCCTGTCACCCTACGTCAGGGAAAAAATTCTTAAAATATATAAAGATGATATTGTTAAACTGGAAGATCTGCTGCAAAAAGATCTTTCTTTCTGGCAATAATTAAAGAAATCATGACGCGTAACTGCTCACAGGGCACCGCATATTCGGAGTCGAAGTTTATGCCCTGTTTTTAAGGGTGCTTACCTCCGCGATCAGTCCGGCTTACGTATGAC
>JANTFJ010000437.1 GCA_024763495.1 Desulfobulbaceae bacterium
TGCCCGTAGTATGGGTGCCAGCCTTATCACGCACAGCTAAAGCACACGGAGTCTCACTACGTTCGCTTACCTCTGAACAGTTACAGGTCGGTGGTTTTTCGCCCCTACCTGAATAGTTACAAATATAGTAATCTTCAAGCTTCGCCCGGCGAGTTCGGCAAGACTGAACCGGCATGATTGATCATTTTATCTTAACCCTGTGACTTGTGAACTTTTGAGATTTAATCTACTGAATACCTTAAGAATTTTTTTCCTTATAAGTCTGGTGTCTGCCCTGTTGCTGTCCGGGTGTGGCTCGGACAATGAACAGCCGCCTGAAACAGGTGTCGGCAGTAACGATACGGCTTTGTCAAGCTGCCGGGACTGTCATGAATTCAAACTTGATAAAAATCACGCCGTTGACTGTACCAGCTGCCACCGGGGGCGGACTCCGGCGCCCGGCAGGGAAAAAGCCCACGAAAACCTGGCGGTCTATCCCGCCCACCCTGATAATATGGATTTGACCTGCGGCAAATGCCATGCTGAGCAGGTAAAAAATTGTCGGACATCCCTTCACTTTACCTTGAAAGAAGAGGTAAATGTTGTTCGAATGGCCTTTGGTGGCCGGGAACTGGACAGTATGGTTGATATTCCGGTCGGAGAGCCGGTTAATTCTCCAATTGCCCTGGTCGATGACCTGCTTCGCCGCCGCTGCCTGCGCTGTCATGTCTATTACCGGGGTGATCCATATCCGGCAACACTCCATGGCACCGGTTGCGCGGCCTGTCACTTGAGTTACGCGGACGGCAAACTGACAAATCATCAATTTATCCGGCCTGACTCTGATGAACCCTGTCTGCATTGCCATTACGGAAATTATGTAGGAAGTGACTATCATGGACGCTATGAGCATGATTTTCACTGGGATTACCGTACGCCGTATCGGGCTGACGGGCCATCGTTTAGGCCTTATGGGGTTGAGTTTCATCAGTTGTCAGCAGATATTCATCAACAAAAAGGACTCCTCTGTATTGACTGTCACAGCGGCGGGGAGTTGATGGGGGCAACTTCTAAAAGAATAACCTGTAAATCATGTCATGAACCGGGGAAAATTTCGGCAGCCAACCTCCTGAGGCAGAAAGGTAGAATTTTTCTGCTTCGCAAAAAAGATGGGGTAAAGGTTGAGGTTCCTCTTCTTGAGCATCCGGCCCATAAGCGTTATAAAAAAGAAATTCATTGTATGGTCTGCCACGCCCAGTGGAGTTTTAATGACCAGGGAACTGATTTACTTCGCCAGGACATGGAAAATTATGATCCATGGGGGGAGCTGACCGTTCAATCATGTTATGAAGTTGAGGATGAGCTGGAAACAAATCTTTATACGGATGAAGAGTATCCGGTTCCCTTTATGCGCGATAAAATAACCGGTACATCCCGGCTGGGAATCTGGTTAAAAGGCTATGAGCAGCGACGCTGGAAACCACTTCTGTTGTGCCGGGATGGCGAAATGACCTATGTCTGCCGTCCTGTTCTTGATCTCCATTTATCTTATGTTAATGATCAGGGAGAAGTAATTTTTGACGCAGTCAGCCCGGTGGACGCACCGGCCAACGGCTTGCTGCCCTATGTCCCGCACACCACGGGAAAGGCAGGGGCTTTTTATCAATTACGAATAAACCAAGTGAGACAATGAAAACAATTTTTTTTATTATTTTAATAATTTTATTCTTGTTCTGCGGCTGTTCTACCAAGGTCGTTCCTCCCTCCGGCCCTTCTGTCAGTACCCCGGGACAAAAAGTCTCAGGCTCCCAGCGACCCTATCGAATCAAAGGTAAAAAATATTATCCCCTGCCCACGGCCCAGGGCTTTGAGGAACAGGGAATTGCCTCCTGGTATGGCCGGAAATTTCATGGTCGCAAAACTTCAAACGGTGAAACGTATAATATGTATGATGTTACGGCAGCTCACAAGACTTTGCCGATGAATACCAAGGTGCTGGTTAAGAACCTGGAAAATAATCAGGAAGTAGTTGTCAGGATTAATGACCGCGGCCCCTTTGTTAAAGGCCGAATTATTGACCTCAGTTATACGGCAGCTAAAAAACTTGGTGTTGTTGATAAGGGAACGGCCCCGGTAAAAATTGTTGCCCTGGGTGAAGCGGTTACCTGCAGTCGTAAAAAAAAAGTAAGTGAACATTTCCTTCCCCAGCCGAATTTTCAGGCCGGTGATTTTTTTATTCAACTCGGTTCATTCACTGTTATCAACAACGCGCGGCAACTTAAAAAGAAAATGGAAAATCAGGGCTGGAACTGCCTTATCAGAAAATATGACCGGGGTGACAAGATATTTTACCGGGTCCAGGTTCAGGCTGGTCACAGCCTGAAAGCCGCAAAAAAACTGGCAAAAAAGTTTGAGCCCAATGGGTTTCCCGGAGTTTTTGTGCTGGCTCGATAAAAAATTAACCCACAAAAGTGGAAGTGGACTTAGAATCTTTAGGATAAGTGCCTTGGAGTAACTCGCTGTAAATAGTTTCAAAATTACGTCTTCAGTTTCTTG
>JANTFJ010000438.1 GCA_024763495.1 Desulfobulbaceae bacterium
AAAAATAAGCACAGCCATATAGTTGATATTGCGAGCATTATTTTTTCAAAATAACACAGAGTTGGGGAAAAAGGGCATTCTCGGACAGCCTCCTAGGGATCACTCAAAAATAATTTCGCATACATAGCACCAGTATGCGGCGCAGACCCAAATGAACAGGTAGCAAGTATATCACAGAGGTGAAGCGGGTGCAGGGTGAGCGCTTACCACCTTTGACCGGCTTATTTTTTCACCTTTCAAGGTAACTGCTCACAGGGCACCGCTTACAAATACTGAGATTTGCAATCATTAGGTGCTTACCCCATGAGTAGTTACCTTTCAAGAAGTTATTGAGCTGCTAACAGCTGCAGGTTCCGCCGCAGTCACATCCGGCACCGGCAACATTAAGGGAAACTTTATTTTTTAAAGCATCTTCAACATTATTAACAACCTCGGCAAAAGCCCTGGTCGCCGGAGTATCTTCATCAGAGCTTAAATAAGGCTTGCCCGAGTCTCCAGCCTCAACTACCTTGGGATCAATGGGCACCCGTCCCAGGAAACGAACCTTGTAATCAGCCGCCGTCTTTTCACCGCCCCCGGTCTTGAAAATTTCGATTGTCTTGCCACAGTGCGGACAGACAAAACCGCTCATATTTTCCACCATGCCGACTACTTCCATCTTCACATGCTGACAGAAATTAAGTGATTTACGAACATCAGCCAGGGAAACCTCCTGGGGAGTTGTTACCACCAGTGCCTCGGAATCCTTGATGGTTTGAGCCACAGTAAGAGGTTCATCGCCCGTACCTGGCGGCGCGTCAATTATCAGGTAATCAAGCTCACCCCAGTCAAGATCGGCAATAAACTGACGGATGGCCTGAATCTTTAAGGGCCCGCGCCAGATAATAGCGTCATCACGGTTCTCCATCATGTATTCCAGAGAGATAACTTTGAGATTGTCGTTATAGATCATTGGGGGGAGCAGGCCGTTTTTTTCAATCTCTTCGTCATGCAGTTTCTGGGTAAGATTAAGCATCCGGCAGATATCAGGGCCATGAAGGTCAACATCCATCAGGCCAACCTTGTAACCTTTGCGGGCTAAGCCCAGGGCCAGATTCACCGAAACCGTGCTTTTCCCAACGCCACCCTTTCCACTCATTACCAAAATTTTATGTTTTATTTTACCCAGAGAAGAGTTGATAGCCATATCCTGCTGGGCCATGGCCGCATCCTGGGAACCACAGCTGGACGAAGAGTCGCAACTTTGGCTGTTACATGAACTGGACATAATAAATTCCTCCTGCGCCGATAGTTAAACCGACAATATTTATTTGAATTTTAAATCAGTATGATCAATTTAAAATATAAGATTGTAATTATTCAGGTAAGGGTAAAAAACTGCCAGAACCAAACTGCCATAACCATTGTACTGTAACTGTTCAGATGTACCTTAGATTCGGAGTCTGCGCTTACCTGTTCATTAAGGACTGCGAAGCGTACTCATGGAGCGCTTACCAAAATAACAATAAATTGTCACAGAAGATTAACTCTGTATATATACTCTAATTCTGAAAAACAGGCAAAAAAAAATCGACAGAAATTATTTTCAGAACTCATTGCAGCTATCTTTAGCCCAGGGGAAATAATGTTGATTTTTTTTAACCGGATATTAAATTTTTTTACTAATTATTTCAAGGTGATGGCGTCTAAATGGTTGAAAGCAGGAAGAAATGTGTTACAAAAATCTTAAAATATCTTGACAAAAAACAGAACTCATTTTATAAATAAATCATGTTTTTGTTATCAACTTAAACATATGTGTATAATATGAAACATGTTTCGGGCTGGCAGTAATAAAAGTAATAAAATAGTGTAACAGTACAGCCGCACCGCTCTGAGTCGGAGTTTATACCCTTAAGGGTGTTTATAGCCTGTTTCTGGGTGCTTATCTTTGCCCCATTCAGGCATGCTCAAGCAGCATGAGTACGTTTAGCTGTCCTGGGTTAACAAAATGTAAGACACATCTGAATTGTGTTAATACCTTTCACATTGGAGAATGACAAATGAAAAAAACAATAGCAATACTTTTAGCTACCGGACTTATGACAAGCGTGGCATTTGCCGGAACCGGCAGAACTGTAAATGGCACAATTACATCAATAGATGGCAACAATGTCGTCATTGCCGACCAGGAAGGCCATGATGTAAACATTCAAATGGCGGATATTTCAGCCCTCAGCAAAGGCGAGGATGTTACCATCAAAAAAATTCCGGCCAGTCATAATGTTCTGTTTATAAGCGACAGCCCGACCGTAAAGGTAAAACAAGACATGGTTACAGGCTGGTAACAAATATTTACCCATCTTCTTGGTCGAAGGGGCAAATCGGCAGTGGGCACGAATCGTCGTGCCCACTGTTTTTTTAAGCATTCACCAGCACATCAACACTAGGAGGCTGTCCGAGAATAGACATTTTTTCTCAAATCAGGTAAGCGCCAGACTCCGAGGCATTTTGAAAAAATAAGCACAGCCATATAGTTGAT